>CAZNVX010000007.1:0-17891 GCA_964576225.1 uncultured Christensenellaceae bacterium | reverse complement strand
GATGAAACGGCTGCTGGACAGGGCGGCCGCGGACGCCGATTTCTTCTGGCTGGGCGACGACTTTTCCACGCAGCGGGGCATGATGCTCTCGCCCGAATGCTGGCGGCGGTTTTTAAAGCCGTCCTACAAGAAGTTTTTCGAGTTGGCCAAAAGCTATGGCTTGAAGGTGTGGTTCCATAGCTGCGGCACGTTTGAACCGGTCCGCAAGGATTTGCTGGATATTGGCATTGACGTGTGGGAGACGGTGCAGGCACATCTTTGTGGCAATGAGCCGGAAAAGCTCAAAAGGGAGTTTGGCAGGCATGTCACGTTTTTCGGCGGCGTCAACTGCCAGAGCACGCTTCCGTTCGGCACGCCGGACGACGTGCGCAGGGAGGTGCGCGAGCGCATCCGTGTGCTGGGGAAAAACGGCGGCTACATCTGCGGGCCGGATCACAGCATACAGGGCAACATGCCGCCTGAGAATATACTCGCTCTCTATGACGAGGCAAAGAAGCTGCTGAGGTAACCCTGCCCGCCTTATGGGCGGAACCCTCAAATATCCCGCCAAAGGGACTCGTCCCTTTGGAAACCCACTAGAAATGCCTGTGGCATTTCTAGATATAATAATACTGGAGTATCCTTTGGCAGCCGCTTTAGCAACTTCTACATGTCCAGCACAGACAGGGCGGCGCGTTCGTCGGTGATCAGCACATCGATGTATTTTCCGCGCAGCGTGCCCGTGATGATGTCTGTCTTTTTTTCGCCCGCCGCCACACCGATAACGACAGGGATGTTTTTAAGATCCTCCAGGGTGACGGCGATCATCCGGTCGTTGAGAGCTGTGTGACACTGATTGCCGTTGACATCAATATATCTGCCGCAAATGTCGCCCACAGCGCCTTCACTGCGCAGGCGCTTGGCGTCTTCGTAAGTGATGTGGCCGGAACGGAACTGTGCGGAAAGCTCCGGATTTGTGGATCCAAGCCCCACAATGGCGATGGCAGCCTCCTGTATCTTTGAAAAATGCTCACGGATATGCGGCTCGTCCAAAAGCAGATCCCGCAGCACCTTGCTCTGCACCATGAACGGCGCCTGAAGCAGATAGCTGTCTCCGCCGAGCACGCGGGAAAGCATCAGCGTCATTGAGTTGGCGTCGGTATCCTTGGTGCGGTCGCTCATGCCGCCGATCAGCTGAATGACGTCAATCTTTTTGGCCGCATTCTGTCGGATACTCTTGACGACCTGATTCAAAGTGGTGCCCCATGCGATTCCCAGCAACGCGCCGCTTTGCATGTTGGCTTCCAGATACCGCGCTGCGGCCGCAGCGACATTTTGCTTGCTCTCTTCGGTATTGTCGCTGCCCGGCACGACAATGGCATGAACATCAAACCGCTGCCTGATGCGGCGGGCGAGCTCGAGACCGTAAGACGATACGTCGTCAATACGGATCTGGACGATTCCTTCTTTCACAGAGGTCTTGAGCATGCGGGATACGGTGGGACGCGACACATGCACAGCTTCGGCGATTTCCTGCTGGGACAACCCATCAATATAGTACATCTTGGCAATTGTGATCAGCAGATCCCGTTTCTCGGACGCGATTTGATCCATCGTCACCCAAACCTCCTTCTGTCTCTATACAAAAATATAGACACACGTCATCCGATATGTCAAGTTCAATTTTTCAAATGTTCAGCGCACTTATCAAAATTTCATCAATATCGCCAGAAACACCCGCGTATTCGCTAAACAAAATGAACAAACGTGCAATTGAAGCATACATAGTTGACAAATTGTTCGCCGGGGTTTATGATTGCGTTATCAATGACATATACACAGGGGAACCATTATGCTCAAACTTTCGGCATCCATACTATCGGCGGATTTTCTCAGACTGGGCGAGGAGATCAGCCGGATGGAGCAGGGCGGCTGCGACATATTGCACATCGATATCACGGACGGACATTTCGTACCCAATCTGACGATGGGGCTTTGCGTGGCTGAAGCAGCTTGTCAATCCACGCGCATGCGCAAGGATGTGCATCTGATGATCGCTCGGCCGCAGGATTTTATAAAAAAGTTTTCTGACATCGGCGGGGACATGATTCTGTTCCACGCGGAGGCAACGGCGCATCCCTTTGAAATGATAAAATACATCCGTGAATGCGGCAAGCTGGCGGGTGTCGCGCTGGATCCCGGCACGCGCATCGAAGCCATTGAACATTATCTGCACGCGGTGGATGCAGTGCTGGTGGTGGCCGTGTGCGTCGGTTTCGGCGGCCAGGGATACATCAGTGAGATGGACGCGAAGATCCGTGAACTGGTGCGTCTGCGCCGCGAGAAAGGGCTTTCTTTCGAAATACAGGTGGACGGGGGTCTGACGCCTGGCAACGCGCGTGAAAAACATGAAATCGGCGTCGATACGCTGGTGGCGGGGTCGATGTTTTTCACAAATCCGGATGTGGCCGCTTTGGTGCGGGAAATCAAGGGCTGAACACAATATCCAATAATTATAAATATATGGAGGGCAGAAAATGAGTCTGAATTCGGACAGTCTGAAGGGCAAGGTATGCGTGGTAACGGGAGCGGCCAAGAGCATTGGCCTGGGTATTGCACAGAAGTATGTGGAGCAGGGTGCGAAGGTGGCTCTGATCGACATTGATCCGCTGGTGATGGAATCGGCCAAGGCTCTGGCGGACAAAGGCTTCACAGCCAAGGGCTATGTCCTCAATATCACGGACAGGGACGCGGTGCTCAAATGCTTTGAGCAGATCGTGGCGGATCTTGGAGACATCTACGCGCTCGTTAATAACGCCGGCGTGGTTGACAACCGGCCCTTTGAGGAGAACGACGAAGCGGTGTTTGACAAAATGTTCAAGGTGAATGTATACGGCACGGCTTACTGCATACAGGGCGCGCTGCCGAGCATGCAGAAAAACAAGGACGGCAAGATCATCAACTTCTCTTCCAAGTCGGGCAAGACAGGTTCAGCGCTGATGGCGCCTTACAGTGCGGCCAAAGGCGCGGTCATCGTGCTGACACAGGCGCTGGCCTTTGAATATGCCAAGGACAACATCAAGATCAACGCCGTATGTCCCGGCATTACCGATGCGACAGGCGTTTGGTCGAGTGTCAGCAAGGGCTATATCGAGAACATGAAGATGGAGCGCGATGCCATCGTCAAGCAGTTTACATCCAAAGTGCCGCTCGGACGGCTGACGGACATACAGGATGTCGTTGAGTTTGTGTTCTTTTTGACCGCTTCGGCAGATTACTGCACTGGCCAGGCGTTCAACATCACCGGCGGCAGAGAGATGCATTAAGCAAAGGAGATACATATGGATATCGATAAGATCATAGCGGAAGTGACAAGCCAGGTTATCAGCAAGGCGCAGGCCGGCACGGCGGCAGCGGCGCCGGCGGCAGCGCCGCAGGGCAGCGGGTACAACGCGGGTTATGCGAAGTACATGGATCATACTGTGCTCAAGCCGGAGACACAGCGGGCCACCGTCGCCAAGTTCTGCGACGAAGCGATACAGTATAAGTTTGCCAGCGTGTGCATCAACCCGACGCACGTCAAGTTCGCGGCCGAACGCCTCCGCGGCACCGGCGTGAAGACATGCTGTGTGATCGGCTTTCCTTTGGGAGCCAACACATCGTTTGTGAAGGGCGTGGAGACGATGGAGGCTGTCAAGAACGGCGCCGAAGAGGTGGATATGGTCATCAATATCGGCGCGCTCAAGGATCGGGACTATCAGCTGGTGTATGAGGATATCAAGGCTGTGGTGGATGCCGCGCACCCGCAGGCGATGGTGAAGGTGATCATCGAGACCAGCGCATTAACGGACGAAGAGAAGGTGCGTGCGTGTGAGCTGGCCAAACAGGCGGGCGCAGATTTTGTCAAAACGTCCACCGGTTTCGGCTCCGGCGGCGCGACGGTGGAAGATGTTCGGCTGATGAAGCGCACGGTGGGGGATGCGATGCTGGTCAAGGCGTCCACCGGTATCAACGACCGGGCCGTCTGTGACAAGATGATTGCGGCAGGTGCTGTGCGCATGGGCACCAGCAAAGGCATACTGATCGTGAAGGGCGAGGGCGGCAGCAGCCCGTGTGTGAACTGCGGCGCGTGCACCAAACAGTGCCCGAGCGGCAATGTGACGATCACCAAGACGGAATATTAATTTATCGGAGGAATAGAACATGGAAAAGCAGGCATTGGGTATGGTGGAGACCAAGGGTCTCGTGGGTGCGATTGAAGCGGCGGACGCCATGGTGAAAGCCGCCAACGTCACGCTGATCGGCAAAGAGAAGATCGGCAGCGGTCTGGTCACGGTGATGGTGCGCGGTGATGTGGGCGCGGTGAAAGCCTCGGTGGATGCCGGCGCGGCTGCGGCCAAAAGAGTGGGTGAGCTGTTCAGCGTTCATGTGATTCCCCGTCCGCATGACGAGGTTGAAGGCATTTTGCCAACCAAGTAGCGGAGGGAATGGCAAATGGAATTAAACCTGAAGGGTAAGACAGCTATCGTAACGGGCGGCAACACAGGCATCGGTTCGGGCATCTGTGAAGTGCTGGCAGACGAAGGCATGAATGTGATCGTGACGTATATCGTTGATGCGCCGGGAGCCATGGGGTTTGCGCGCAAGCTGTCTGAGCAGTCCGGCACCAACTGCTGCGCTGTTTATTGCGATATCACCAATCCGGACGATATCGACGCGGTGTTTGAGATGGCGGAAAAGGAATACGGCCATACTGATGTGCTGGTCAACAACGCCGGCATCTGGCCGACAACACCCATTGTGGATATGCCGGATGGGGAATGGAAGAAGGTCATCGACGTCAATCTGAACGGCACGTATATGTTCTCCAAACGTGCTTGCATGCACTACCTCAAGCACGGCGTTGAGGGGCATATCGTCAACATGTCGTCCAAGTCGGGGTTCGCAGTGACGTCGCCGGATCATGCACACTACGCGACGGCCAAGGGCGCGCTCACGTTGATGGTGAAAGCCATGGCGCGCGAGTTCACTCCCAAGGGCATCACGATCAATGGTGTGGCGCCCGGCATGGTGCGCACGCCGTTTAATGAGGATAAGCTCTCACAGCCCGAATGGCTCAAGTATTATCAGGATCGCATTCCGGTCGGGCGCATATCCACGGCGCATGAAGTGGCGTATACGGTCGCATTTCTGGCGTCTGAAAAGGCGCGCTTCATTACAGGCGCGATTGTGGATGTAACGGGCGGTATGCTCATATAAAGCGGGATGCTTAATGGGGGCTCGGTTTATGTGAAGAACCATTCGGCCCCCCAAAGGATTAGAAAATCTGGCGGTCAGCCGCCATAAATGTGGAGGAGACCCATGAGAGAGATTGGAATCCGTAAACTGACGGTGGAGGCGTTTGCGCGCTATGGCAGCTTCGCGAGTATTCTTGAGCCCAAAGGCGACAAGCTGGGCGCGCCGCCGGTTGAGTTTTACCGCGACATGGTGCAGCAGAGCCTTGGAAATGCCACGCGCGTGTCGTATTCTGCCTGCGTGGTGGAGAACAGGGAACCGCATATCATCGACATGATTGAGCACCACGACGGTTGCCACGAGACGATCATCTGTCTGGATGGGGACTATCTGATGCATGTGGCGCCGGCCTGCCCCAAGAATGAAGTGCCTTATGACCAGATTGAGGTGTTTTTACTGCCGCGCGGCACCGTGGTGAACGTGAAAGCGGGTGTGTGGCATGCGGCGGGGTTCCCGTACAAATGCGACAAGGTGCATATCATGTGCGCGCTGCCTGAGCGTGTATACGTGACGGACTGCCATGTGGTCAATATACCCAAAGAGCACCAGATCAAAGTCATCGAGGAATTTATTGACTAACCATATAATAGAACTTTAAAAACCACCTTTGGGGCGATACTCAAAAACAACAGGGAAATGCGGTTGCGTTTCCCTGTTGTTTGCTTGCGTCTGTGCAATTGGAAAGCTACTGCGGTTTTATCATATCGCGCGTGATAAGGGGGATGTTGGCGAGTGTGTCGGCGGGCGTCATAGAAAGCGAGCCCCTGTCCTGCGCCGCCGCCTCGCCCGCTTTCCCGCATATATACGCGCCGTAGACAGCCGCCGCGAAGCCGCTCATACCGTCCGGCGATCCGCCGCACATCAGGCCGCCGATCACGCCGGTTAACACATCGCCGCTCCCGCCGCGCGCCATGCCCGGTGTGCCCGCGGTGATAAAAACCGTCTTGTCCCCGTTGGTAACCAGAGTCGTCGCGCCTTTGAGCAGCAGGGTAATGCCGTATTTCTTGGCGAATATCTGCGCACATGTCAGCGGGTCGTTTCGAATCTCATCGACTGTGAGACTGCAAAGCCGGGAGAACTCGGCCAGATGCGGCGTCAGCACGACGTCGCCTTTCTTCGCAGCCAGCCAGCTTTTGTTCTGTGCTATCAGCGTCAGGGCGTCAGCGTCGAACACCTTGCGCATATTGTAACGCGTAAGCATCTGCTCAACAGCCATTGCCGCACCGCTGCCGGTGGAAAGCCCCGGGCCTGCCGCCAGCGCCGTCTTGCCCTCCAGAAGCCTCTCAAGCGCTGGCAGGCACTGTTCGGACAGCCGCCCGGATTCGTCGTCCAGTGCGAATGTCATGCTCTCAGGAATACGCGCCGAGTAAACAGACTGCAGGCTTGCCGGTATGCCGGTCGTAACCAGCCCCGCTCCTGCCCGCAGCGCTGCAAACACGCACAGCAACCCCGCGCCTGAAAACCCCTGACTGCCCACAACGCAGGCCAGCTTGCCGTAGTTGCCCTTGTGCGTGTCGGGGTCGCGCTGCAGCAGCTTCAGGCCATCAACCGCCGCCCGCATCTGCCCGATGTTGTAATCGCCGTTCGGGCCGATCTCTTTGACCGTCAGGCTGCCGGTATGAAGCCGTCCGGGGTAGAGGAAATGCCCTGGTTTTGCACACTGAAAGGTAACCGTCTCATGGGCGCGCACCGCGGAGCCGAGCACAAGCCCGGTGTCCGCATCAATACCGGATGCGATATCGCAGGCGATGATATAAGCGCCGCTGTCGTTGAGCAGACTGATCACTCTTTCGTAAATACCCGACACGTCACGCTTAAGACCCACGCCGAACAGCGCGTCGATAACCACATGCTCCGACAGGTCGGACAGCATCGCCGCGGCCGTTTCCTCGTTGACGATTTCGAATATGCGCTGGCCAAAAAATGCGGCATTGTTCGCTGCGTCTCCTTCGAGCGCGCCCACCTTTCCGACGAGGCATACGCGCACCTGGCAGCCTTTGGCTTCCAGCTGGCGGGCTGCAGCAAAGCCGTCTCCGCCGTTGTTGCCCATGCCGCACAGCACGAGCACTTTGGCGTTGGTTCCGAATTTTTCAGTGACCGCTGAGGAGATGCCGAATGCGGCGTTTTCCATCAGTACGCGCGATGGAATACGCAGCTGCTCCATCATATAGGTGTCCAGCGATTGCATCTGTTTCTTTCGTACAACGGGAACCATAAGTTGTTGTCTCCTTCCACGCGCCGGTGGCGGTTTATCGGTTTTGATGGTTTAAAAATATGGCGAGTGGTGTGAATTAGTGGTGTGAAACAGCATTGACAATGGCCCGTGCCGCCGCTTCGGCGCCCGCCGCGAGTATCGCGGAGAAATCGCCTTTTGCAGCGCCGGTGCCGAATGCGAATACCGTGTCGCCGTCAAACATTGTGTGAGCGGGCCGTACAGTCATTGCGATGCCGTCCTGTCCCATCGCGGCCAGCTTACCCGCCTGTTCCTTATTGATTGCAGCGTTGGTGCCGATGATGCCGATGGTGGTGTTGCGGCCCGCAAAATCCGGCGGAGACGCTTTAAACAGCGCGTCAAGTACGGTGCCGCCGCTCATGCCCGCTATTTTCTGGCCGCTTGCATGGTCATATACATCGCCGAACGCATTGACCGCAAAAGCCGCTGCGACGATGACACCGTTCTGAAGCAGAATCGCCGCCGTACCGAAGCCGCCGCGCCCCGATTTATCCATGCCCGCTGCCTTGCCGACCGTGCAGCCCGTACCCGCGCCAAACGCACCTGACGTGATCGCGCCCGCGGCGTTCTCACATGCCGCATAGCCGGCCGCCGCATCGGGACGATGGGACGGGCTGCCCACACCAAGATCATACAGCACAGCCGCCGGCACTATGGGCACTCGCGCGATTCCGGTGTCAAAGCCTTCGCCGCGCTCTTCAAGCCATCGCATCACGCCATCCGCCGCCGCCAGCCCGAACGCACTGCCGCCACAGAGCAGCAGCGCATGAGCGTGCTTCACCGCATTGCCGGGGCGCAGCAGATCCGTTTCCCTTGTGCCGGGCGCGCTGCCGCGCACATCCACCCCAGTGACCGCGCCGCCCTTGAGCAGCACGACGGTACAGCCGGTTTGATGGACGCTGTCCGTATAGTGCCCCGCCAATACGCCGGGAATATCCGTCAGGCTTCCGCTATACATAGCCTTCATCTCCTCGTAATGTGACTTCTCCCGCCACAAAGCGTTTGAGCTGTGCGCCGCAGCGCAGCAGCAAGGCGCCGTCGTCATCATACCCCGCGAGCACGCCTGACTGGCTGTCAGCACCCGACAAAACGGTGACAGTGCCAAAAATGGCGCTCCTTTGGCGGAATTCATCCATAAACGGCGCCAGTCCACTCTGTTCAAACTGGCCAAACGCATCGAAGAACCGGTCGATCATCGCCGCGGCCAGCAAGGTGCCGTTGACGGGAACCGCAGTTGCCGTTTCGGCAAGAGCGCCTTCAAACCGCGCATACGTGTTGACGCCGATACCGCAGACGACAAAATCGACGCCGTCCATGCTCAGCATGCTTTCGGTGAGTATACCCGCGGCTTTTTTACCGCCGATAATGATATCGTTGGGCCATTTGATGCGGGCCGTCACATCCGCGAGGCTTTCAATGGCTCGACACATGGCCACCGCTGCGGCCAGCGTCAGGCCGGCCACGCGCTCCGGTTCGGAAACCGGGCGCACTAGAAACGACATATAGACACCGCTGCGGGGCGCAGAGACCCATGCGCGGCCCTTGCGGCCTTTGCCGGATGTCTGCTCTCCCGCAATAAACACACCTTCAGCCAGGCCGGATGCCGCCGCTTTTGCATCGTCGTTGGTGGATGTGGTGGACGTCTTGTAAACCACCACAACGTTGTGGCGGATATGCGCCCGCACATATTCAGCACGCGGTATCTCCGGCGGGCTGACCAGACGGTAGCCGCGTTTGGGCGCGCTTTCAATAACGGCACCGTCCGCCTCTATGGCGCGTATATGCTTCCACAGAGCCGCCCGTGTGATGCCGAGAGGTGCGCTGACCGTCTCTCCGGATATGAAACCGCCGGCCTGTTTGAGCTGCCGGTAAATTTGTTCCCTCAATCGTCCGCCTCCGAAAGCAGTGCGCTGATGATATCGTATGAAAAACCGTGCCGCGAGAGCACCGCATACGATTTTTGCCGCTGTTTATGCGCATCATTGCCGGGCTTGGCCGGAACGGCCGCAAGCTGCCGCCGCGCAATGCGCTTTTCATCTTCATCGGTGTACACCGCCATGGCCTCGTCAATCACGCTGCGCTCAATGCCTTTTTCATAAAGCCGATGTGCCACAGCCAGCCTGCCCCAGCGGCCGGTATGCATCGCGCTTTGGACAAACTCCTTGGCATAAGCCGCGTCGTCAACATAGCCGTAGGAGGCCAGCTTTGCCATCGCCTGTTCAATGGCCGCGTCGGCGATGCCTTTTTCCCTCAGGCGCTTCTCCAGCTCACCGCGGGTTCGCATGCTGTGCGCCAGCAAAGCCACTGCGCTGTCGAATGCATACTGCACGTTGTCGGCCAGCACTGCGCTGCTAAGAGCGCCTTGGCTGATGACGGCGCCTGTTTTCAAACCGGTTCTGACAATCGCTTCTGCCCCCAGCGACGCGACGTATTCGCCATCGGCAAACACATTATAGCGATCCTTTTTCTTTTTCTGCGGTTCAATGGCTGTGATTGTCAGTTTTTCTTCCATATTTTCGATTATAATGCATAATGATAAAAACTTAAAGTGCATATTTTGTGTATTTGGGTACAAAATATAATTGATTGACCACAATCGGTAGCGTAGGAGGCAGTTTGATGATATTTGGCAGCAGCCAGCCCGAGATCGAAGCCAAAAATCTCAAGATAATTGAAGATCAATTAAAGTACGAAGCGCTGGCCGCTAAAAAGTCAGAGCTTTATAGCGAACACTTCGCTGACCCCGCACTCAAGAGCTGTGTGCAGCAGCTGGCCAAACACCATAAGGATAACTTCATGAATCTTTTGGGTTATCTGGATTCACACAGATAGGAGGGATGGCATGCCAAGCCAATCTGTTCTGACAGAAAAAGACATGCTCGACGACCTGCTCAATCAGGAGAAACAGATGATGGCGTCTTATGCCGCGTCGCTGCAGGAAGCATCGTGCAAGAATTTGCGCAAGCTGCTCTCCGGCCATTTCAATCAAGCCAGCCAGGATCAGTATGAGTTGTTTGACCGCATGCGTGAAAAGGGATACTATCAGCCCCGAGGAGCGACCGGCCAGGCGGTGCAGCAAGTGAAAAATGCATACAAAAACACCCAGAACGAGCTGTCAAAGTCTTAGGAAACGGTAGTTATTATATCCTGAAAACGTGAAAGAACATCCGTGACGTGACGCTGCCGCATCAGCACGCCGCAGGGTTGACGCTCTCCCGTATGCGTTTATAATGGAAGGGGAGAGCGAGGAAGTCATGTTTTTTATCGGCATATTCGGCATTGAGCAAAAGGAGAAAGAGCTGCGGGAATTCGAGAACATCGTCTGCCCCGACTGCGGTCGGCTTTCGCGTGCGGTGCTGATTCTCCAGTATACGTTTTTTCATGTTTTTTTCATACCGACATTTCGCTGGAACCGTCGGTATTTTATCCGCGTTCGCGGCTGCGGCGCGGTGTACGAGGCGGATTGTGATGACGGCCGTCAGCTGCAAAGCGCCGGTGATATCGACTTCTCGCGTCTGAAGAAGGTCAGCAGCGGTTTCGGAGCCTATAAGGATTATTATACCACCTGTGCAAGCTGTGGCAGCGCTTTTGATTCCGATTTTGCATATTGCCCGCACTGCGGCGCGAGAAGATAACGAGACCGCACGGACAAAATTGAATTTCAAGCAATAGGCGGCTTTATATGCCGTCCACATAAAACCCGACATGCTGCATATGCCTTCGTTTCGATATGCGATGAGGAAGACGGCGGCTGAAAAGCTTAAGACAGTGCTGCATATCGTAACCGCAAACCAAAATCAATCTTTTGCTGTTCAACAAGTCATTATTTCATCTCGGCCAGGCTTTGTGGCGGGCGGCGCTTTCAATCGGGCGGCGCTTATGTTAATATACACATAATTATAAAGGGGACGGTGATAAATTTTGAACGCCAAGGCAGACGGGAAAAAAGTAAAGAAAATCGTCATTTCAGTGATACTTGTTATCATACTGGTGGCATTGGCTTCGACAAGCTGGTATACAGTGGATGACAAACAGCAGGGCGTGGTGACGACCTTTGGCAGGGTGACGGACATCACCGACGCCGGTATGCATTTCAAGCTGCCCTTTGGAATCCAGCATGTCAACAAGGTTGATGTCAATGTGTATCAGAAGATAGAGCTGGGCTACAGAACTGACGCGTCAACGCAAAAGGGATATGTGCTCGTTGATGACGAGAGCAAGATGATCACGGGGGATTATAACATTGTGAATGTGGAGTTCTTCGTTGAATACAAGGTGTCGGATCCCGTGAAGTACCTGTATGCATCATACGAGCCTGAAAAGGTTTTAAAAAATCTTGTGCAGAGCCAGGTGAGGAACGTGGTGGGCTCTACGAATGTGGACGCAGTGCTCACAAACGGGAAGGAGCTGATTCAGCAGCAGGTCAAAGAGCTGATCACACAGGTGCTGAGCGAATATGACATCGGGCTGATGCTGACGGATGTCAAGATACAGGACAGCGAACCGCCCACAGACGAGGTCACCGCCGCGTTCAAAGAAGTGGAAACAGCAAAGCAGGGTGCGGAAACCGTGGTGAATCAGGCAAAGGCCTATAAGAATGCCGAAATCCCGGAAGCGGAGGCGCAGGCAGATAAGCTTTTGCAGAACGCCGAGTTTTTAAAGCAGAGCCGGATCAATGACGCGACTGAAAAAATAGCGATGTTTGAGGCCATGTACAGCGAATATGTGAACGATCCGCAAATCACGCGCTCGCGGATGTATTATGAAATCATCACGAGAATGCTGCCGGGCGTTAAGGTTTTCATCAACGCGTCGGAGGGCGGAGTGGACATGATGCTGCCGCTGGAAAGCTTTTTAGACGTCTCGCATATCGAGCAGTAGAAGGGGAGGGGTGAGCCGTATGAAAAAGATTGTTATCAGGGTATTGGCAGCGATTATCGTGCTGGTGGCTGTCATTGTGGCATTTTCGAGCTTCTATGTTGTGCCGGAGAATGAGTATGCGTGCACGGTCAGGTTTTCCAAAATCATAGACACAAAGGGGGCGCCGGGGATATATTTTAAGACGCCTTTTATCGACAACATAAGGGCGTTTCCCAAAGCCATCATGTTTTACGACATACCGCCGTCTGAGGTGCTGACCGCGGACAAGCAGAACATGACGGTGGACAGCTATGTGTTGTGGCGCATTGTGGAGCCTCTCAAGTTTTTCCAGACGCTGGGGAGTGTCAGCGTTGCCGAAGAGCGCCTGGACGCGATGACCTATAACGCGCTCAAGAACATCATGGGAACGCTCGCGCAGCGCGATATCATTAATGAAGACGACGCGTCGCAACGCAATGACATTTATGCGGGAATTGCGACGAATGTGGATACCATTGCCAGGAACTACGGGATAGAAGTGGTGGACGTGAAGATAAAACGGTTTGACCTTCCCGAGGCAAATGAGCAGGCGGTATACTCGCGCATGATTTCTGAGCGCAACCAGATTTCGGAGAAATACGCGGCTGACGGAGAATATGAGGCATCGATTATTCGTAACGACGTAGACAAGCAGGTCAACATCATTGTCTCTAACGCCCAGGCGCAAGCGGCAAAAATTGAAGCGGAAGGCGAGCAGGAATACATGAGAATGCTAGCACAGGCCTATAACACGGACGACAAACGAGATTTTTATGAGTATATGCTTGCGCTGGATGCGCTCAAAGCGTCACTGGACGGCTCCAACAAAACGGTCATACTGGGGCGGGATTCGGTGCTGGCCAAGCTGCTGTCGGGGTCTTAGGATAATTGCAGATCAGCCGCTTTTCCTGCCCGGAGAAGCGGCTGTATTATTATCATGAAAAAAGATAAAATAATTTCAATAAGTATATTGCAATGCACAGTACCGTGTGATATAATCCACCTTGCAGCAGGGGCTATTTTTTTAAAGATAGTACCTTGCATAAAAAGATACCGTGTGGTATAATGCACCTGCATGAAGGGAGGGGCGACGTGAATACACAATTAAAAAAGGGTGTGCTCGAGCTTTGTGTGCTGGAGTTGCTCAAAACGGGAGACCGTTACGGCTACGAGCTGGTGGCTCGGATATCGAAGAGCATCGAGATTTCCGAAGGCACGATATATCCGCTGCTGAGGCGTCTGCAGAGCGAAGGATATATGAGCACGTATTTGAAGGAATCCAATGAGGGCCCGCCAAGAAAGTATTATCAGTTAACGCCAAGAGGAGAGGAAAAGCGGGAAGAGTATCTGAAGGACTGGCGCGCGTTTATCGAGGGCGTCGAGATGATTATAGGAGGGCAACAGTGAATAAAGAGCAGTATTTAAAGCAGCTTTCCTCGCATCTGGGGAAGCTAAAAAATCCCGAGCGGGATGAAATACTGGGCGATATCGCTGAGTATTTCGACTGCGCTGCGCGAGACGGACAAAGCGACGAGATGATCTGCACGCATTTGGGAGATCCCAAAAAGCTTGCACGGGAATACTGGGCGCAAAGCTGCATCGCAAAGGCCAATGTGAAAGCCTCGCCGCGATCCATGGCGCGTGCCCTTGCATCGTCGGCGGCTCTTGGCACCATCAACTTTCTGTATGTGTTGTGCGTGGTGGTGGTGGGATATATCATCATATCGGCGTTTTATGTGGCCGCGGTATCCATCGGATTGTCCGGTATCGGCGTGATGATCGCCGGTATCCCGCTGGCAGCCATGGTCGGACCAGCCGGTATATTCATCACGGTGCTTGCCGGCATCGCGGTGGTTTGCTTAGGGGTGCTGGCTTTCATTGGCAACATGAAGCTGGCCAGGTTGTTCAGAAAAGCCAATATGGCGTTTCTCAATAGAATTTCAATGCGAATCAGGAGGGATAACAATGAGTAACACAACCAAGGTGGTGTTGATTGTCACCGCCGTGCTGGTGGTCTGCGTGATGGGAGCGGCCATCACAATCGGTATCTTGTCGGCACAGGGAGCGCCGTTCAGTATTCGGGGGTTATTGGGCACCAATACGATTGATTTGGATGAGAGCGCTCAGCTCAATCTTGACGGCGTCCGTCAGCTGAATATCGAGAACGTATCCGGCCGTATCATCGTCAAGCCGGGCGAGCCCCGGGCCACACTGACAGGCCGTATTATGACCAACACAGAGCAAAAATCGTTTTTGACGGTAAAAGATGAGGGCGGTACGCTGACCGTCAGGTCAGACTTTGACACGATATACCCGTACTTCATCAATGGGGAAATGGTTCTGACGGTGTATGTACCGGAAGGTGTGATGATTGATACATCTGTGTCCGGCGCATCGGCATCCACTGAGATTGGCGGCTTACAGTTTGGCAGCCTGACGATCAACAGCGCAAGCGGTGCTGTGAACATCACGGAATGCACGGGCAGCCTGCTGAAAATTGGTGTGATATCGGGCGGCGTGAAGGTTGGAAACCTTTCTTTCGACAGTGTGGAGATCAACTGCACCTCCGGCGGCATATCGGTTGACAATGTGGCCGGCTCGGTGAGTGTGGGCAGCACCTCCGGCGCGGTGCGCGTCTCCGGCGTGACCGGCCCGGTGGATATCAGCAACACGTCGGGCAGCGCGACGGTGACTCAGCCTCATGCAGAGATTCAGCCTATCCGCATCCACAACATCAGCGGCGGCATCAAGGTGAACCTGAACCCCGATGCGGCGTTTGACCTGGAAGCGAAGACGACCTCCGGCGGCTTTTCAACAGATTTTGACATCACCATCAGCGGCAAGTATTCCAAGAACGTGGTGGGCGAGAACATTTCGGGCAAGGTGAACGGCGGGGGCGCCAGCGTGGAGCTGTCCACGGTGTCCGGCGGCATCAGTGTGAAGAAGGGCGAGTAAAGAAAAGATAACGAGTAACGAAATTGAAAAAGGGGCTGCGAAGCTCCTTTTTCTATACGGACGAATCCTATTGCAATACAGCGCTCCCCTTAGTGACAGCGCAGCGTTCCTGTATTAAAAAGCAAATCTATTGCTGCGTTGCCCGGCTGAGGAGCCCCGCCACCGCAAGAAAGTACGAATCAAACCCAAGGCCGGAAATCTGGCCGACGCAGCCTGCCGCCGTCACCGACTTATGGCGGAAGTCCTCGCGCGCGGCGATGTTGGACAGATGCACCTCGATGGCGGGCACGGTGATGGCTTTGAGCGCGTCCAGTATCGCGATGCTGGTGTGCGTGTACGCGCCGGCGTTGATCACGATGCCGTCGTACACGCCTTGCGCCTGCTGTATCCTGGTGACCAGATCGCCCTCGATGTTGGACTGGTATTCGTCGATTTCGACGTTGTGGGAGCGCGCAAAGTCATCCAGCCCCGCTTTCAGCGCCGCGTAGTCCTGCTTGCCGTATACGTCCGGCTCCCGCTGTCCCAGCATGTTGATGTTGGGCCCGTTGATCACAAGTATCTTCATTTCCGGTATTCCTCCAGCTTTTTGATGATCGTATCGGCGCAGGCGGATGCGTCCGCCGTGTTCTTGACAACGATGTTCGCGTATTCATTATACAGGGGATGGCGCTTTTCGTACAGAGCGATGAGCGCACCGCGGCCCGACGCCAGCAGCGGGCGGCCCGCGGTCTCCGTCTCGTTCAGCAATGTCTCCAGCGGCCTGTCCACATACACCACAACGCCGGTCTCACGCAGCGCCTGCATCGCGTCCTGCGTCTGAACGATGCCGCCGCCGGTGGATATCACGGTGTTGATCGTGTTGGCGGCATCGCAAGCCGCTGTCTGCTCAAACTGCCGGAATACGGCTTCGCTCGATGAGGCGAATATGCCCGGGATGGGGCCGTGCGCCGCTTCGATCATGACGTCGGTATCGAGGAAGCCCATGCCAAGACGCCCGGCCAACAAGCGCCCGATGGTGGACTTGCCGCTGCCCGGCATGCCGACAAGCACGACGTTGGAACGGCGGGCGTACGCATGTACGGCAGCACATTCCTCCATCGTGAAAGGGCGTCCCGTCCAGATCTGCTCGGCGGCCATGGCTTGTGCGACCAGCATCCACAGGCCGTTTGCGTGGGGCAAGCCGAGAGCTGCGGCTTTTTTAAGCAGCATGGTTTCAGATGGGTTGTAGATGGTGTCCACCACCGCGCCGCATTTTTTAATGACGCTATCCGGGACGGGGCAGGCATCCGCGCGGGGGTGCATGCCCACGGGCGTCGCGTTGATGAGCACGCCGATGCTGTCCATATGATCCAATGCGTCGTAGCTGGTCGCACAGAGGTCGCTGTCCGCGGTATCGGGGTGGCGGCTGACGGTGAAAACCGCCGCCGCGCCCTCGTCCCGTGCCAGAAAGTACGCGCACCGCGCGGCGCCGCCGCTGCCCAGCACGGCCACGCGCTTTCCCTTCAGCGCGATGCCGCCCTGCTCCAGCAGTGACTTGAGGCCGAAGAAGTCGGTGTTGTGGCCGATGCGCCGTCCGTTATCGAAGTGTATTGTGTTGACCGCGCCGATGGCCTGCGCCTCGGGCGACAGTGTATGAATAAGCGGTATAACAGCTTTCTTGTATGGAATCGTCACGTTGACGCCGGTATAGCCCTGCGCTTCCAATTCGTCCAGCAGCGCGGGCAGACACTCCGGCGGCGTTTCGTGCAGCCGGTAGACGACCTTCGCGCCCACGAGACGCCCGTATTTTTCGTGTATCTGCGGCGAGAGGCTGTGGGAAAGCTTCTCGCCAATCAGTCCGGCCATTATCATGCGGTCTCCTTCACTGCGCCATGCGCGGGTATGACCCCAGCCATGTCAGCTCGGCGGACTTTTCTCGCACCTTGTCCAGCACGGCCGCGATATGCGCATCGCCCACGCTGCCTTCAAAATCCAGATGGAAAAGGTACTCAAACGGTCTGTCCTTGAGCGGGCGGGATTCCAGCTTCATGATATTGACGCCGCCGTCTGAGAACAGCCTGAGCACATCGTGCAGCGAGCCGGGACGGTGTTCCACCATAAACACGACGCTGGTCTTGTCACAGGAGGCGTTCACATGCGGTTGTGCGGACACCACGGCGAAGCGCGTGCTGTTGCCGTCACTGTTTTGTATGCCGGACGCCAGCTCAACGAGGCCGTATATCGCCGCCGCCTCGGGCGACGCGATGCAGCCCACGGTGACGTCGTTCATCCGCGCCACATCCTGCGCGGCCTGTGCGGTGCTGAGCGCGGGGAACGCCGCGATGTGCGGGTGATTCCCAAGAAAGATGCTGCATTGGGCGATGGGCTCCGGGTGCGAATACAGCCTGGTGATGGTGTCAAGCGTTGCGCCGGGCGGGGCCAGCAGGCTCTGGGTGACCTTCAGCAGCCGTTCCGCGACGATGAAGAAGCCGTAGCGTGCCAGCAGGTCAATCACCGTGGTGATACTGCCCGTCTCCGTGTTTTCCACCGG
>CAZNVX010000006.1:0-18642 GCA_964576225.1 uncultured Christensenellaceae bacterium | reverse complement strand
GCGCAGGAAATGAAAGGCTATGATGTGATTTGCATCGGCTCACCGGTTTGGGCGGGCAAGACGGCGCCGGCAGTCAACGCGTTTATTCGTGATTTGGATGCCACGGGGAAACAGCTGATACTTTTCACAGTTCAGGCAGATGAACACCCGGAGTCAAAACCGCCAACATGCCTTGAAGCGCACAAGGCTGCTCTGGAGAAAAAAGGCGCGTCTGTCTCAAGGCTGATGCGGATGCACGGTGCGCCTCCCGGAAAAACAGCCGACCAGCAAGACATGGAGAAGCAAATAGAAGCTGCATACGCCTGATAATCAACACAATAAATGTTACAATTATATTACGGCTTCATTGACACTTAGCAAAGGTTGCGGTATGATACGGATAATGAAGCGGTGTATGCGCTCATGCGAGGAGATGCCGTATGGCAAAGAATTCAGGCATTCGTGCACTGAAAAACATCAAAAACAAAATAGCTCAAAAGAACCCGCCGGTGAAAACGCAACGCGTGGTGGTCACGAAGAAGTCCGACGATGACGCGGGTTTATCGGATTCTGCGGGGCAACGCGCCATTAAGCCTGAACCATCGGGCGGTTGTTGCGAATATCTTGAGGAATCACCTGCGCCGGGTCTTTCCGGGACGCAAGAAAAAAAGCCGGTGCATCAGCATACCGCTGACAGCAAGCCGGTCTCGTTTCGTGCTACCCGAAGCGGGCGTAGAAGCCCGGGTCTGCCTGCTCGCTTTTTCAATAAGCTTGTCTCGGTTCTTGATAACAAGAAAAAAACAGGCAAGGCTGGCGACGCGCTGGCCTTTGCGTCCAGCAACAAACGTTTAGGCAAGAAAGGCCGCCGTAACCGCATGATATGGCTGTACGCGGGAACGGGCGTCGTTGTTGTGGCGGTGCTTCTGGTTGTTTTCGTGGCGCCCGGCGGCAACGCCGCGCCGGCAGAGGCGGGGGCGACATCACCCGGCAGCAAATCAGCGATGAACGGACAGCAAAACAGCGCTTATGAATCGGCTGTCACATCCGCGGAGCATATGGAATCTGTAATCCCATCCGCCGCCGTTGTGCCGACAGCTGTTCCCACAGCCACCCCGCATGTAACGATAACACCCACGGTTGAGCCAACATTACCGGCAGAGATTCCCACAACGGAACCGACCGAGGAAGCGACGCCGGTTGTTACAACCAAGCCGGAGCCGACGCCCCCACCGGTAAATATGAACGAGCTGGTTCGTTACTTTGTTGTAGATGCGAAGTCATATTACAATGAAATGGGATATTCCAGCAATCAGTATAAGTACACCAACGATGAATACTATATGCTGGCGCAAATTATCGATATCGAGGCGCGGGGGGAATCTTTTGAGGGTAAAGTGGCTGTGGGCAACGTGGTGATGAACCGTGTTCTGTGCCGTTCCTTTCCAGGCAGCACAATTACCGAGGTGATTACCCGCCCGGGTCAGTTTGCCTATGCAGGGCGAGAAAACAGAAAACCGGCGTCGTCCTCTAAACGAGCCGCCAGGGCTGTGCTTGATGATGAGCTGTGGGTGGTTGCTCAGGACGTATACTATTTCAGGTCAGGTGTTGAAGCGGGAGTGAATTGGGGGAGCCATAAGTTTTATAAAAAAATTGGCGGGCACTGTTTTTATACGCACAGTTACAGCGGCCGTCACCGTGGCGGAGATGCGCCGCCCGCATTGTTTAACCGCACCTTCAAATATGCCCAATACGGCTGCAAGCCGGAAAATCGCGTATACCGCATTCAGTATATGCTCAACAAACTCGGCTACTCTGTGAAGGCGGACAAATACTTCGGTGTGGGCACAAAAGTGGAATTAATGAAATTCCAGCAGAAGAAGGGCCTTGAGGCTGACGGTGTGGCAGGGCCGGCCACAATCAAGGCGCTGATCAAAGCCTACGGGGTGGATAAATACTATAATAAGTTTATAAAATGAAGTCAACACCTTTGCCGCGCAGGCGCGGCTTTTTTTGTTTGATATGGAATAGGTTGGAGAGGGAAGAGCCTCATGACACTTGAACTGTTAATAAAGGAATATGCCGTTTGCCGGCTGAATAGATTTTTCTTTCCGGAAGGGGAGTTTGTGTCGCTCACCGTTTGCGGCGGAGAGATATCACTGGTCTGTGAGAATGAGCAGGTGCCGCCTGATTGTGTGGCGGAGCGAGGATGGCGGGCTTTTCGGGTCAGCGGAGTACTGGATTTTTCGATGATCGGTGTGCTTGCCGGGCTTACGGACGCGCTAGCAACAGCTGGCATTTCCGTGTTTGCAATTTCCACCTACGATACGGACTATTTGTTTGTAAAGGCGCATTGCCTGAGCCGGGCTGTTCAAGCCTTCAATGCACAGGAGCATATTGTGACCGGTGTGTAAGAAATCACGACAGAGCGTCCAGACGGCGGCGCAGCTTCTTTAATGCAGCCTCGTTACCGCCAAAAGCGTCTTGTGCAAGTGCGTCAAGTGTCTGGCGTTCTTCCGGCAAGACCAGAACGCCGGATTCGCATAGCCGGTCATATACGGCCAGCAGACACTCGTTTTCTCTATATATATCGATACCGGGCATCACAGGAAATACGCCCAGCGCTTCTAGCTTCTTTTGCGTATTCGGATTGACCAGATAAGCGGCGAAATCCGTGCATGCATCCTGCCTGTGTATGTCTTCCTGCACGACAACACTCACCAGCTGCGCCATGTCGGTGTAGCCGCCTATGGCATAAGCCGCAAATGCAGGCCCTTCGCCCTGTTCGTATCGTGTCGTGGCTTCAAAAAGCTGCCTGTGAGAGGCGATAAGCACAGCGGCCTCGTTCTTACAGAAGGCGTCCAGCCCGCCTGATAGCACCGCGTCAAACCCCAAAGCCGCATCAGGCATCTCCGGTTCGCCCCAAGTGGATATGCGGGGGCCTTCATCCGGCGGGTATACATGTAACGCCAGCGAGGGAAGCGCAGAATAGCCCTGCTCCGCATCAAACACAACCCCCAGACCGGCGGCTTCCAGCAATGCATCAGGGCGTATGCCCCAGCCCGCGTAAACGTCCAGGCCATTTTCGCTGAGCATATCGGTGTTAACCAGAAGACAGTAGCCGCCGCACATATACGGGTAAGCCGTATTCAGATGCTCAAGCAACAGCAGTTCCCGGTCAGGCAACGGCGCCAGCTCCAATGACGGATTCAGGCCATATGGGTAAGAGATGATGTCCGGCTTTTGTCCGCTTTCCAGCGCTGCAGCAGATTCTTCGGCGCTAAAGCTTTGAAGCTCAATAAATACATGCGGATGCTGTGCTTCATATTGCTTGATGCGGTTTTCCAGAAAAGCGGCAGCCGAAGAGCCGCCTGTGCGCCAATCCGTAATGTGCCACATATATAATATACCCTGATAGGGCTCTTCCTGCGGCAGCTTTTCATAATAGGACAGAATAAGCCAGGGAGAGACGGCAATCAGCAGAACGACCAGCGCGCATAAAAAATAAGCAAAAGGCCTCATGGCAACACCTCTTGCTTATTTATACTTGGATCAGCCGGCAATCATGACATGCCCAGCATGGCGGCGCCAATAATCCCGGCGTCATTTCCCGACAAGGCCAGACGGATATCAGCATATTTTTGGTTCTCAAATATCCCCAGCCCCTCGCTGGCTTTTATGATTTTATTCAACAGAAACTCGCCTGCGCCCGAGACGCCGCCGCCGATGGCAATAACATCGGGATCCAGCGCATTTTCCAGCGCGCAAATGCCCATCGCCAGCTTGCCGACGTATTCATCCAATATGGACTGAGCGACATAATCGCCTTCTCGCGCACAGTCGATGATCATCTTTGTGGTTACTTTGGTGTAGTCGCCTCCCGTCACATGGTGCAGCATGCTTTCGGGACGCTCCAGCACGCATCGGCGGCCCAGACGAATCAGAGCGGGAGCGGATACATACACCTCGAGACAGCCCTTGTTGCCGCAGGTGCACTGAAGCCCGTTCTGTACAATGGGCATATGCCCCAGCTCGCTGCCCAGACCATGCGCGCCGCTGAACGGTTTGCCATTGATGATGATGCCGCCGCCCAGGCCAGTACCCAGCGTGAGCAGCACGCCCACCTTGCAGCCGGCCAGTGCGCCGAGATGGTATTCGTACACAGCCGCAACCGTGGCGTCGTTGTCTATAAAAACGGGAACATTAATATGTTTTTTAAACTCCGATTCTAACGGAAGATCGAACCAATAAAGGTTGTGCACAATGACGCCGCCGCCGGTGGCCACCCCGGGGATGCCGATACCGACGCTTGTGATCTGATCCACGGCGATGCCATGATCAGCGGCCAGGCCCGTTACCGCTTGTGCCATATCGGCGATAATGTCCTGATGGCTGCGCCCAACGCCTGTGGGGATGCGCGTCTTGCAGACCAGAGAGAGGTTTTCATCCACGAGACCGGCTTTAATATATGTGCCGCCGAGATCTATGCCAGCAAGATACATCACATATCTCCTTTTGTGCAGCTTCCGGGGGCAATGATCTCAAGAAGCTTGCTGTCCAGCTGTTCTGCGGTGCTGTGCCCCATGCATTTTAAACGGTAGTTCATGGCGGCTACTTCAATGATGATGGCCAGATTGCGGCCGGGGCGCACCGGTATGGTGATAATTGGAATCTTGACGCCCAGCAGCGTGATATATTCATCCGAGAGTCCAAGGCGGTCGATGTTCATCGGGTCGCCCAGCTCCAGGTTGACAGCGAGCTCAATGGACTTCTCCACCAGCACTGCCCCGATGCCGTACAGTGTCCGCACATCAATGATGCCCAGCCCGCGTATCTCCATCATATGCCGAATCACATCAGGCGACTGGCCGACCAGCTGGTTGTCAGACAGCTTGACGATCTCCACCACGTCATCTGCGACGAGCCGGTGGTTTCTTTTGACAAGCTCCAACGCGGTTTCACTTTTGCCAACGCCTGAATCGCCCATCAACAGAATGCCAACGCCGTACACGTCCATCAGCCCCGCATGGCGCGATATGCTCGGCGCCAGCACACGGTCAAGATAAACCGTGGTTTTATGACTCAGCTTGGTGGTGGTGAGCCCGGACATCAGAACCGGCGTATTGTATTTTTGTGCGGCCTCGATCATCTCGGGCGGTGGCGTCAGATTTCGGCCAATCAGTACGCAGGGAACCTGACTGGCAAAATACTTGTCCAGCCGTTCGCGTTTGAGTTCCGGATCAAGATTCTGAAGATACGTCATTTCAACCATGCCGAAAAGCTGGATGCGGTTGACAGCAAAGTACTCGAAAAAACCCGCCATCTGCAGCCCGGGACGGTTAAGGTCCGACGTGTTGATATCCACATGCTGCGCATCTCCGCGGTAGATCACGCTCAGGCTGAGCTCTTTGACAATATCATCGATCTTGAGCTTGACTTTCATAGGCTTCCTCCAGTATGTATTTTTCAATCACGTCCGCTACGCCGCCCTGCTGGTTGGAGGGGCAGATGATATCGGCTGCCTGTCGGACATGAGGGTTCGCATTGGCCATCGCCACTCCCAAACCGGCATATTCGAGCATCGGGATATCGATATCTGTATCGCCGATGGCAATGATGTGCTGCCGGTCAACACCGTAATGGTTGGCTGTGAAGGCAAGCGCCTCGCCTTTGTTGACGCTTGGGTGTGCACATTCCAGATATTCCGGCTTTGACTGTTTGATGGTCAGCATGGGGAAACGCATCTCCACGTCTTTTTTCACCGCGGCAATTTTGTCCGTATCAATCACGAACAGCACTTTGGGCGTGATAATCTTTGGAAGCTCAATCAGGTTTGGCTCAACAATGCCGGCATGACCATAAGGTTTTTCGTAGAGCGCGGAATACTTATTCTTTTCCCGATACACCAGTTCTCCGTCAATATAGACCTGCGCGTGCAGGCCGTGTTCATTTGCATATTCGAGAATCTGCTTGACAAGCGGCGGATCCACGCCCCGCGTAAACAGCGCGTGCCCCGCGGCATCATACACCTCTGCGCCGCCGGAAGTGATGTAGAGGGTATCCAGGCCAAGCTCATCGTAATAGCGTTGAACGCCTTTTTTCGTCCGCCCCGTGCATAACACAACACGGACGCCTTTTTCAACGGCCTTGCGTATCGCCCGGCTGACACGCAAAGGGATGCAAAGATCATCCGTCAGCAGCGTGTCGTCAACATCAATCGCGATCATTCGGTATGTCATTATTCCTCCATTTTTCAACAAAAAATATAAACTTTTCGATGCGTTTATTATACATGGCATGCTGACTTTTGAAAAGAAAAATCCAGATGCGTGGATTATGATGGTAAAGTAACAACATATCATTGACATCCTTGTGTGCTGGTGATAGTATTGAGTTGAACGGATGGGGAGCGCATATGGACGATAAAAAAGAGCGGCTTGAGATCATACAGGATATGCTAAGCAGGCAGAACGTGGTAACGATACGGGAGTTCGCAAAAAAACTGGGTACTTCAGAGATGACGGTGCGCAGAGACCTGCAGCTGCTCAAAGATCAGGGCATCGTCAATATATTCTATGGCGGCGTTTCCCTCCAGCCACCGTCGTCTGCACCGGTAAGACCGGCAGTGTATGATATTGATCAGGAGCTGGGGGAAAAATCCCTGGAGAAAAAGAGGATCGCCCAAAAGGCGGCTTCACTGATTATGCCCAATGACGTGCTGCTGATCGACACCGGTTCAACCACATCCGCCATTATCGATTTTATTCCTGCCGAATCGCGCCATATCGTTTATTGCTATGCCCTCAACATCATTCAAGGGGTGTGCGCCGCCTCCAACCTGAGTGTGGTGGCATGCGGCGGTTATTTTCACAGGAACACCCGCATGTTTGAGAGCGAAGAAGGCGCTTCTCTGATCAGAAAGACACGCATTAACAAAGCGTTTATGGCCACGCGGGGGCTGACAGCCGAGGTGGGGGTTACCACCGCCGAATCATATGAAGTCAGCATGAAGCAAGCGGCGATGGCCGTCAGTGAGCAGAAGATACTGCTTATCGACTCGTCCAAGATGGGCAAGGCGTGGTATGCCCGGTATGCGCGGCTGGAAGATTTTGATATTGTCATCACGGATTCGGGGATTGAAAATCGGTATGCGCAGATGATCAGTGATATGGGCATTCAGCTCCATATAGTGTGAGCAAAAACAATATATTATTATTTTTGAAAGGATGATGAACATGAACGGAACAATGAAGGCAATCAGAATGTATGCACCGAGAGATCTGCGGCTTGAGGAAGTGCCGATTCCCCAGATCAAGGACAATGAAGCCCTGATCAAGGTGATGGCCGTGGGTATCTGCGGCAGCGACATCCCGCGCATCAACCAATACGGCGCTTACATTTCGCCCATCACGCCGGGCCACGAGTTTGCGGGGCAGATCGTGGAAGTGGGCAGCGGGATTAAAAACTTCAAGGTGGGGGATCGCGTGACGGTGCCGCCACTGATGCCCTGCTTAAAGTGCGAGTTTTGTGAGCAGGGGCATTATGCGCTCTGCAAGGACTACAATTATTTCGGCTCGCGCTGCGACGGCGCGTTCGCGCAGTATCTGGCTGTGCCGGAACTCAACCTGTTAAAGGTGGCCGACAATGTGACCTTTGAAGCGGCGGCCACGACTGACCCGCTGGCTAACGCGCTGCACGCCATTAAGCGCAGCGGCTTTAAAGCAGGAGATAAGGTGTGTGTCGTGGGTGTGGGCGCTATCGGCCTTTATGCGCTGCAGTATATGAAAGCAAAAGGCGCTTCCAAAGTGGTGGCGGTTGATGTGGGCGAAGAGAAGCTCAAAGCGGCAGCGGCCTCCGGCGCGGATGTGTGCGTCAACGGAACGGATGCTGATGTGGTGGAACAGATCATCGCGGCAACGGACGGCGGGGCGGATGTCTGCATTGATGCGTCGGGTTTCCCGCCTGCGCAGCATAATGCGATCATGGCAACGGCCAAACACGGCACGATGGTGCTTTTGGGCATTTCCCACCAGCCGCTGGAGCTGTCTGAAAAATGCGTCGATCAGGTAATGAGAGGTGAGAAGGCGATCGTGGGGTCGTGGAACTCATTTTCAAAGCCCTTCCCCGGCTGGGAATGGACGCACGGCGTGGACAGCCTGGCAGACGGGACCATTGATGCCACCAAAGTCATCACGCACCGGCTCAAGCTGGAGGATGTGGCGGAGACTTTCGAGAAAATACACCGCAAAGAGTTATTCTTCAACAAGATACTCTTCCTTCCCTGGGCGGAGTAAAGGAGCGTATTGATGAAAGCGTTTGTATATCACGGAGAAACGAACTTTTCGATTGATGACGTGCCTAAGCCCAAAGCGGGTGCCGGCGAAGCGGTCGCAAAGGTATTATGCGCATCGATATGCGGCACGGACCTGCGGACATACAGGTTTGGCAACCCCAAGCTGAAGACGCCGGTGATTGTGGGGCATGAGGCGTGTTACGAGATTGTGGAAGCTGATCCGGATACAGGATTAAAACCGGGCGACAGGTATATCATGGCGCCGGCGATTGGGTGCGGCGAATGCAAGAGCTGTAAAAAGAACCGCTCGAACATGTGCGATAACCTGCTGACGATCGGGTTTCAGATGGACGGCACGTTTGCGGAATACATCCGGATACCCGCGCTGGCGGTTCGGCAGGGGCATCTAATTCCCATCCCGGACAGCATTTCGGATATCGCCGCTTCGGTGGTGGAGCCGGTTGCGTGTGCGGTTAATGCCCAGAACTACCTGAAAATAGAGCCGGGTGACAGCGTGTTGATCTATGGTTCGGGTTATCTCGGGTGCATTCATGCCGAGCTGGCGTATATGCAGGGAGCGGACAAAGTGATCGTGGCGGAGATTTCCGAAAGCCGCCGCAGGCAGGTCAAGCAGTTTGTCCCCGCTGTGGAGGTTATTGACTCGGGTGACGCGGGTTATATGGATCAGGTGCGGGCGCTGACGGACGGTGGCGTGGATGTAGTCATCACGGCGTGTCCGGCGGGCATCACACACCGGCAGGGGCTGGAGCTGCTCTACAAGAACGGACGCATCAGCCTGTTCGGCGGACTTCCCGGCACGGACAATTACCACCTGGACAGCAATCTGATTCATTACAAGGAGCTCGGTGTTTTCGGGGCGCATGCGTCCACGGTTGCGCAGAATAAACAGGTGCTCGAAGCTGTTGTAAGCGGCAAGCTAAACGTTGAAAAATATGTGACGGCATTTCCTTTTGAGGATATAGAAAAGGCTTTTGAAAGCGTGGTCACCGAAAAAGCAGTTAAAGCTGTTGTGATACCGTAAACGACAGAACGTAAAAGGGCGGCATATTACAGCCGCTCTTTTATGTTATTCGCCAGAAAAACAGTTAGAATATAGCAGAAAAAAGGAAATATTAGGCATTCAAATATTTAAATGTTCACAATCACGGAGATGTATTCAATGATATGGCATTCACAAAAGCGCGTTTTGCTGTTATACTAGCAATTGATTATGCATAAGGAGCAACGTCTTTTGAGAAAAATCCCAGCTTTGTGTTTTGCGATAATATTAACCCTGACGGTTTTGATTAGCCCGGCGCAGGCGGCGCCCGCATACGACGGAGACGTCAACGCCAATGCCGTGATGCTTTTGGACGCCACGACCGGCGCGGTGCTTTACGAGAAAAATGCGGATGAGCAGATTCGTCCGGCCAGCACGACCAAGATTATGACCTGTATCGTAGCGCTGGAAAACGCGTCACTGGATGATGAGGTCAGGGTCGGCCCTGAGGGTGACTGGACGGGCTCGGGGTATTCACTGCTTAATACCAAGAATGGTGAAAAGATCACCATGAAGGATTTGTTATACGGCATGATGCTTGTATCGGGAAACGATGCCGCCTCAGCAGTGGCAGTGCATGTCGGCGGCTCTGAGGCGGGTTTTGCCGATATGATGAACGATACCGCGAAAAGGATCGGCATGACCGGTTCCCATTTCCTGAACGCACATGGCGCCGATAAGGACGGGCATTATGTGACCGCCCGTGACATGGCTGTGCTCACTCTGTATGCGATGAAAAACAAAAGCTTCATGGAGATCGCTGGTTGTGACACTTATGACATGCCCAAAACGAATAAGAATCCGGCCAGGACAATCACCAATACCAATAAGCTGCTGATAAAGGATGATGCCGAGTATTACCGGTATACCACAGGTATTAAGACGGGGTCAACCCCAAGAGCCTTTGGCTGTCTTGTCAGTTCGGCAAAAAAGGGAGACACCCAACTGGCGTGTCTGATCTTTGGGGATGAGACGTCCGACAGATCGGAACGGTGGCCGCTTACCCGAAGCCTTTTTGATTACGGTTTTAGTCATTATCGCACGCTTAATGTCCAGTCGATAATCGACAGCACAGAGGCCATCAGCATCGATGTTGAGAATGCAGCTCAAGGCGATGACGGTGTGCTCAAGCTGAGTATTGTGAATACAGGCGAGGTATTCGGGACATTTGAGACAGGTCTGGCCGACAGCATCGAGAGCGGCGGTGTGAAAAGCGAGATTGAGCTGCACAGCGGCGAAACGCTTCGCGCGCCCGTTAATGAGGGGGATGCTGTCGGTGTTATCACATACCGCAGCGCCGAAACCGGTGACATCATCTGCCAGGGGCAGCTGATTGCGACCCGTGGTATTGCGGCTTTGGGAGCAGACTCTGCTGCGCCGGAAGACACAGTAAATACTGAGCAACCCGGCGCGTCGCCTTCGTCTGGTCCGGATAAAAAGGACGACGGTGACATGCTTGTCTGGATCCTTGTCGCAGCGGCGGTTGTGTTCGCCGCTGCAATCGCGGTGCTGGCGATTGCCCTTGTGCGCCGCAAAAAGCGCAGCATGCGCAGGCGTTCAATCAGGAGCCGCCGATAGCCCGCATGATATATAATCACAGGCTTTTACAACGCGCAGGGAAAGTGCTATACTTTAACGGACATCGGCAATCAAAGACCGATATTGGGGGATGTTGCGGTTGAAGCGGATTATTACTGTATTCTTAATTATCCAGCTCGTGCTATTTGCCTTAGCCGGCACAGCGCTGGCGGTAACGGAGTTTACCGGAGATGCGCAAGCGTATGCGGTGCTTCTTCTTGACGCCGATTCTGGAGTAGTGCTGTTTGAAAAGCACGCGGATGATAAGATTGAACCGGCGAGTACGACCAAGATAATGACCTGTATTTTGGCTCTGGAAAAAGCGAGCATGGATGCTGAGGTGACCGTCAGCCGGAACGCAGCCCGTATGCGGGGCTCGTCGCTGGAGCTGAAAGAGAATGAAAAGGTCAAAATGAACGATCTTTTAAACGGCATGATGATGTTCTCGGGAAACGACGCGGCCACGGCTGTTGCGGAGCACATCAGCGGCGATGTCGCTGCTTTTGTGGACCTGATGAACGCCAAAGCACAAGCGCTGGGCATGAAGGATACGCACTTTGTGAACCCGCATGGTATGCACGACGAAAACCACGTGACTACGGCCCGCGACATGGCGGTTCTGGCGCGTTATTCAATGAGCAATCCGGCGTTTGCATCCATCATCAGGCAGGAATCCTACACGCTGCCGAAGTCGAACATGCGGCCTGAGAAGACGTATAAGAATACCAACCTTTTGATGCGCAGCGACAATGATGGCTATTATTCCTATGCCATTGGCGGAAAAACCGGTTCGACGACGCAGGCAGGGCACTGTCTGGTCGCCATGGCGTCGAAAGAAGGCATGAACCTTATCAGCCTGATTTTCAAGGATGATTCAAAAGAAGGCAGGAATCGCTGGCCAATGGCCAAAGACCTGTTTGACTATGGTTTTACCAACTACATCACAATCGATCTGCAAAAACTGCTGGATAATGCGCCGCCTGTACAGGTGCAGATTGAGAATTATGCTTCCAGCGACCGGAGTCATGGGCTGCTAGAATTTGAAAGGCCGCAAAGCGTTGGCACACTGGTGACGATCGACAGGACCACGGCGGAAGGCATAAAAGACCCCGACACGATTGAGATTGAAACGGCGTATGTCCACACGCTTCAGGCGCCGGTGCTCAAAGGCGAGGTGCTTGGAACCGTTACGTATAAAAGCACAGCCACCGGGGAGACCATTTATCAGGGCAGTTTGATTGCCACGCGGGATGTGCTTCAGGCCGGTACCGAGCCTGATGCCAGCGGTGCGACGGCGGTGACCGTGGTTCCGCCAATCAATATCGAGGAATTAAAACCGAACGACAACATATACTACTGGCTGCTGATACCAGCCGCGCTGATCGTGTTCCTTGTTGTGCGCCTCTTGACCGTTACCCGTCGCAAGCGCAAGCGTTTCAACAAGCGCCGGCCTCATTACAGTTACCGCATCCGATAACAGCTGACCTTGCGATGTCAGCGTCGAAAAGCCGCCAAAGAGCGGCTTTTTGCGTCTTTTTGCCCTACGACAGAAACGATTTGCCTGCCGCTGTCACGGTGTCGCCCAATACGGCCAGAACGGCGGGGGTGCCTTTTGCGGCTCTGTCCTGACGCTCAAGCTGCTCGGAGGAGAGGCTGATACATTGGCCGGACTTTAGTGTTGCCACAATGCCGCAAGGTTCTGACACGGGGAACGCCGCTGCAACAGCTGACCCGGTGCTGCCGTTTTTGAGCAATGAAATGGCTTTAATCCCTTTCCCGCCCCGCCGCTGCGGCTCAAAGTTTGAAACCCGTGTGAGCTTGGCATATCCCAGGTCCGTAAACAGAGCCACATCATCAGTTTCGATAACAGGTGCGGCCATCACGACACTGTCACCCGGCTGCAGCTGGATACATTTGACGCCCTTGGCGCTTCGCCCCATAACCGGCACATCGGAGGAAGGGAACCGTATGGCCATGCCGCTGCGCGTCACCGCCATCCAATCGCGTTCACCATGCTGCATATGAACAGAAATGATGCTGTCGCCTTCGGACAGGCCGCTGGCAACAATTCTTTTATTGCGCACATCGTATTCCGAAAGGCTGGAGCGTTTGATCAAGCCGCTGCGTGTGGCAAAAAATACGTTTGCGCCGCTGTTGTAATCCGAAACAGAGAAAATACCCACGATACTCTCGCCTGAACCGATGCCGGCCAGCAGCGCTGAAAGCGGCTTGCCTTTATCGCGAAGCTTGCATTCGGGGATATCCAGCACCGGCAGCGTGTAAAGGCTGCCCTGGCTGGTGAATATCTGCACGCGCATATCCGTTGACGAAGGGAGGATGCATTTGACGACTTCGCCATCGGCCGGCGCGGATTTCTGGTAAGACTTCTGGTTGACGCGCTTTAAAAAATCGTTCTGAGCGAGTATGATCACACACTCCTCGACGGATTTGAATTCTTGCTCGTCAATTTCCACCTCATGGCTGGTCTCCAGTATACGTGTGCGACGCTTGTCGCCGTAGTTGTTCTTGATGTCGCTGAGTTCATGAATGATGACCCGAAGAAGCTTCTGCTCGGATGCGAGTATGGATTCAAGACGTTTGATGGTCTCGAGAATAAAAGCGTATTCCTTTTGAAGCGCTTCGATCTCAAGCGCTGTCAGGCGCGCCAGCCGCATGTCAAGGATTGCCTGAGCCTGAATCTGAGTCAGGGCAAAACGTGACATCAGTTTATCCCGCGCTTCCCTGGGCGATGATGACCCGCGGATGATACGGATCACCTCGTCAATGTTCTGAACGGCGATGATAAGACCGGCCAGTATATGCTCGCGCTGTTTCGCCCGCTCAAGGTCAAACCGTGTACGCCGCGTGACAATTTCCTTTTGTAACGCGATGTAATGGTCGATGATGCTCATCAGCGGCAGCTGCCTGGGCTGACCGTCTGCGATACACACCATGTTGACGCCAAACGTGATCTGCATGTCAGAATACTTGTAAAGGCAGTTGAGAATCTTCTTGGCGTCGTAGTCCCTGCGCACCTCAATGACGGCGCGGATGCCGCTGCGGTCGGATTCGTCCCGTATGTCCGCAATACCGGCAAACATATCCTTCTTTTGCTCAGTGACGGCAAGGATCTTGCTGAGCATCGCTGCCTTGTTCACCTGATAGGGCATTTCGGTGACGACGATGTTTGTTTTGCCGTTATTTCCTTTTTCGATGTTTGTTTTGGCGCGGATAACAACCTTGCCCCGGCCCGTTTCATAAGCTTCTCGCAAGCCGTCCATACCGAGCAGATAGCCGCCGGTCGGAAAGTCGGGGCCTGGGATGATCTGCATCAGCTCAGACAGCGTCATTTTTGGGTTTTGTATGCGTGCAATCACGCCGTCAATCACTTCGCCCAGATTGTGGGGCGGGATATTGGTGGCCAGGCCGACTGCAATCCCCGATGCGCCATTAACCAGCAAATTGGGATAACGCGCCGGCAGCATATCGGGTTCTTTTAGGGTATCATCGAAATTGTAAGAGAAACGAACGGTGTCTTTCTCGATGTGCGCGAGCAATTCCATGGCGATGGGCGTGAGCCGCGCCTCGGTGTAGCGCATCGCCGCCGCGCTGTCGCCATCCATGCTGCCGAAGTTGCCATGCCCCGATACGAGCGGCTCGCGCATCACAAAGCTCTGGGCCATACGCACCATCGCATCGTATACCGATGAGTCGCCGTGCGGGTGATATTTACCCAGCGTATCGCCCACGATGCGCGCGGATTTGCGGTGCGGCTTGTCCGGCGTAAGACCGAGCTCCAGCATGGTGTAGAGGATACGGCGCTGAACCGGCTTTAAGCCGTCTTCCACACGCGGCAGAGCGCGATCCATGATAACGTACTCGGCGAAGGGGATCATCGAGTCGTGCATCATGTCGCTCATGGATACAGGCGTGATTTCGCTGTTTACCGCTTCGTTTCTACTGGGCATAGCGGATCACCTTCTCTGCATAAAAGCTGTCTTCCTTGTTGAAGTTTGCGTGTTCGGAGATATAAAGCTTGCGGGGCTCCGCCTTGTCGCCCATCAGCAGCGTAACGAGACGTTCTGCCTCGGCGGCGTCGTCCAGCTCCACGCGGTAGAGCTTACGGTTAGCCGGGTTCATGGTCGTTTCCCATAACTGTTCAGGATTCATCTCGCCGAGCCCTTTATATCGCTGGACATTGGCATCCTTTCCGAAGCTCTGCTGAGCGGCCTTGAGCTCGGCGTCGGTATAAGCGTAAACGGATTTGCTGCCCTTGTGAACGCGGTAAAGAGGCGGCCTTCCGATATAGATATGGCCAGCCGTCAGCAGATCACGAAAATAGCGGTAGAAAAAAGTCAGCAGTATGGCACGGATATGGGCACCGTCCTGATCGGCGTCTGCCAGTATGATGACCTTGTGGTATTTGAGCGACGATTCTTCAAAAACGCCGTCGAAACCGGTGCCGAGCGCGGTGATTATGGAGCGGAACTCATCATTTTCGATCACCTGGTCAAGCCGTTTTTTCTCCACATTGAGCGGCTTGCCGCGTAGGGGGAGGATTGCCTGAAAACGGCGGTCGCGCCCCTGCTTGGCGCTGCCGCCCGCGCTGTCTCCTTCCACGATAAACAGCTCGTTTTTGGACGCGTCGCGGCCGGAACAGCTGGACAGCTTGCCCACCAGCGGCGCGCTTTCCAGTTTGCTGCGCTGACGCTCCAGCTTTTTGGCCTTTGTGGCCGCTTCGCGTGCTTTGGCGGCGCTGACAGCCTTGCCTACCAGCTCCGTTGCGATGGCTGTGTTATTAAGGTCGGCCAGAAACAGGGAAAGCCTGTCCTGAACGATGGCTTCGACGATCGTTTTGACCTCTGTATTGCCGAGTTTCGCCTTGGTCTGCCCTTCAAACTGTGCGTCCTTCATGCGAACGTTGATCACGGCACACATGCCTTCGCGGTAATCGTCGCCCGCCAGGTTTTCATCCTTCTCTTTGAGCAGACCCGACTGCCGGGCATATTCGTTCATCACTTTGGTATGAGCGGATTTGAAACCGGACACATGCGTGCCGCCATCCGCTGTGGGGATATTGTTGACGAAAGACACGATATTTTCGTTGTAGGTGTCGTTATACTGAAGCGCGATCTCCACCTTGATGTCGCCGCGCTCACCGTCAAAATAAATCGGCGTCTTGTGCAGCACGGTTTTTTCTTCGTTGAGGTATTGAACGAAGTCAACCACGCCGCCCTGATAGTCGAATGTATCCTTTTTGGGCCGCCCGTCCTTTCTGACGCGCTCGTCAGCCAACGTTATCCTGACGCCTTTGGTTAAAAAGGAGATCACGCGCAAATGGGACGCGACGGTGTCATAGTTCATTGATATCGTTTCAAACACGCGGTCGTCGGGAAGAAACGTGATTTTGCTGCCGCGGTTTTTTGCGCTGCCGACTTCCTGAAGCTTGGTGACAGGCCGGCCGCTTTCTATTTTCCCGTTTCTCATACGGCTTTCGTAGCGCTGCATATAGGCTTTGCCGTTTGAATACACATTGGCCACCAGCCATCATGACAGGGCGTTGACCACAGAGGCGCCCACACCCTGCAGGCCGCCCGCATAGACATACGCTTCATTGTTGAATTTTCCGCCTGCGTGCAGCTGAGTGAACACGACTTCAACGCCGGAAACCTTGAGTTCGGGATGCAGCCCCACGGGTATGCCGCGCCCATTATCCTCCACCGTCACGGAATGATCGTCATGAAGCGTGACGCTGATTCTGTCGGCATAGCCGTTGGCCGCTTCGTCCACGGCGTTGTCAACGATCTCCCACAGCAAATGGTGCAGCCCTTTCTGACCGGTCGAACCGATATACATACCCGGCCGCTTACGCACCGCATCAAGCCCTTCCAGCACCTGAATATCACTTGCGCTGTATTCCTTGGCCATATTGTCCCCTTTATCTACGCATCACAAAATATAGTGCATCCAAATCAACACACCACATTATATTACCCTAAATGGCGTTTATTATCAATAGAAAATCAATGAAAACACCTAGGCTTTGTAATGTACCAGCTTAACACCGGCTTCTTTGAAAATCTCCTGGGCAAATTCGTCAGGATAGGGTTTCGCATAAACAACACGCGCAATACCCGCATTGACGATCATCTTTGAACAGATCACACAGGGCTGATGCGTACAGTAAAGCGTGGCGTCTTCAATGCTGATACCAAGCTTGGCTGCCTGAATGATGGCGTTTTGTTCGGCATGGATAGCGAAACAGAGTTCATGCTGTTTGCCGGATGGGATTCCGAGCTTTTGACGAAGGCACTCGCCCTTCTCCTTGCAGCTCTTGATGCCGGACGGCGCGCCGTTATACCCTGTTGTGATGATCCGCTTGTTGCGGACGATGATGGCGCCGATGCTGCGGTCATTCTTAAAGCAGCTTGACCATTTGGCAATGGTTTCTGTCAGATCCATGAAGCGCTTGTCCCACTTGTCCATTATAATACCCCTGATCCGAAAAAAATTAATGTTTCATAATTCAACACCATCATGAAAAAGTCCTGCCAGACATAGGGAAATAATAGACAGCGTAGCATTTGAGAGAATTATAACGATTCTTCTGATAAGGGGAATATAATCGATGTCAGGAGCGCGTATAGTGGAAATATTGATAAAAATAGAAATATTCAAGGTTTGCCATCAAATGGCGTATATATTATGATTAACCCTGTTAGCACTCAAATGAAGTGAGTGCTAACAACAAACAGAGCAATTAATTAATAATAAATCATGTTTCAAGGAGGTTTAGCATTATGTCCATCAAACCATTGGGCGACAGAGTCGTGATCAAGAGCCTTGAGAGCGAAGAGACCACAAAAAGCGGCATCGTTCTGACGGGCAGCGCGAAAGAAAAACCGCAGACGGCGGAAGTTGTGGCGGTTGGCCCGGGCGGCATGGTCGACGGCAAGGAAGTCGTGATGACCGTGAAAGCGGGCGACAAGGTTCTCTACTCAAAATATGCGGGCACGGAAGTAAAGGTTGACGGTGAAGAGTATATCATCGTGCGCCAGAGCGATCTGCTTGCGACGGTTGAATAAACAAGAAGGAGGAATTTAACATGGCAAAACAGATCAAATACGGCGAAGAGGCAAGACGGCTGCTTGAAACAGGTGTTAACCAGCTTGCCGATACGGTTAAAATTACGCTAGGACCCAAGGGCAGGAACGTTGTCCTTGATAAAAAGTTCGGTTCGCCTGTCATCACCAATGACGGCGTCACGATCGCCAAAGAGATTGAGCTCGAGAATCCTTTTGAGAACATGGGTGCTCAGCTTGTCAAGGAAGTAGCGACAAAAACCAATGATATCGCCGGTGACGGCACCACAACGGCCACGCTGCTCGCACAGGCCATTATCCGTGAGGGTCTTAAGAATGTAGCGGCTGGTGCCAACCCGATGGGCATCAAGAAGGGCATTATCAAAGCGGTGGACGCTTCGGTGGACAGCCTGAAGGATATCTCCAACCCCATAACAGGGTCGAAGGCAATCGCGCAGGTGGCAGCGATTTCGGCGAGCGATGAAGAGGTGGGCCGTCTGATCGCGGAAGCGATGGAGAAGGTTGGCAACGACGGCGTCATCACCGTTGAAGAAAGCAAGACGATGAAGACGGATCTGGCTGTGGTGGAAGGCATGCAGTTCGACAGGGGCTATGCCTCGGCGTACATGGTCACCGATACGGATAAAATGGAA
>CAZNVX010000005.1:0-18756 GCA_964576225.1 uncultured Christensenellaceae bacterium | reverse complement strand
GAGATTCCTATGAGGCCAGTCATCACGGCCATCGGCAACTCTGAAAACAAGAATCTTGTTTAGGCCAGCACTTATAAAAATCACAGAATTGACTTCTTCGCATGCGAAGGTATACTAAAGCCCGTAAAGCCTTCGTGTGTTGTAAATACAATGGAAAGGAGTGTATGGATGGGAGAATACAACGCACAGAACCACAATGCCTCAGAGAAAAGGACATATCTGGTGGGAGATATCGCTGCGATCCTTGGGATCGGCAAGTCTTCTGCCTATGAGCTGGTTAAGCAGGGGCATTTTAAAATCGTCAGAATCGGAACTGCCATACGGATATCGAAAAAATCATTCGATGAATGGCTTGACAGCCATGAGACTACGTTGTAAAGGAGACGAGAAGTATGGCTTCGATTACAAAGAGAAACAACAAATATGCAGTGGTATATTACGCTGATATTGGCGGTAAGCGAAAGCAGGTGTGGGAGTCCTATAACTCCCACAAAGAAGCGTCCAAACGAAAAGCTGAGGTTGAATATGAGATCGATGACGGCATATTCATTGCCCCAAATAAAATAACGGTTTCAGCTTTTCTGGACGATTTTGTATCGCTTTATGGGGAGGAACATTGGGCGCTGGCTACCTACAGTACGAACGTTGCGATGATCGACAATTATATCAGGCCGATGATCGGAAATGAGCTGGTACAGAATGTGACGCCCAAATTGGTGGATCAGTATTATAAGAAGCTTAAGAAATCCAAGCCTGTTTCACCGCAGTTCCGCCAGTCCAAGTCTGAATACGTCGGTAAATCAGTGCCGGAAAATGTCCATAAGATACTGCGCTGTGCGTTTGGTCAGGCGGTAAGATGGGAAGTCATCAAGAGGAACCCGTTTGAACTGGTCAAGCCACCGAGAGCGGCCTATAAGCCTCGCGCTATATGGACGGCGGAGATTATCCGAAAGGCGTTGGATGAGTGTACAGACAGCCGGTTGTACATTGCCATGCATATCACGTTTGCCTGTTCGTTGCGCGTTGGTGAGATATCAGGACTGACGTGGGACAACGTGCATATTGAAGATAAGGATATTGCGAACGACGATGCATATATCTTTGTCGATAAGGAATTGCAGCGGGCATCCGTGAAAGCTATTGAAGCGTTGGACAAGAAAGACGTCATTCGGATATTTCCGTCCATGAAGCCCAACGCTAAAACCCTGCTGGTGCTAAAAACGCCAAAAACAGAATCCAGCGTACGCAAGGTATGGCTTCCAAAGACTTTGGCCTATATCCTTCGTGAATACAAAGCCAATCAGACAGAACTAAAAAAGTTGCTAGAAGAAGAGTACCAGGACAATAACTTGGTTGTCGCGCTCCCCAACGGTCGGCCCTGTGAGGAAAAGTTGATCACGGAAGCATTTGACCGGCTGAGAGAGAAGGCTGGCTTGCCTGATGTGGTTTTTCACTCTCTGAGGCATTCCAGTACCACGTATAAGCTGAAGTTGAACAACGGCGATCTGAAGGCTACGCAAGGGGATACAGGGCATTCGCGAATTGAGATGATTACACAGGTCTACGCACACATCCTCGACGAGGACAGAAAGCTTAACGCTCAGAAGTTTGAGGCGGAGTTCTATGCCAATCCCGACCTGCGTAACGTCAAACCGCCCGTAGAGAACGGGTTGGACATCAATGCGCTTATTGCACAGCTGCAGCAATCGCCTGAACTTGCTAATGCATTGTCACAGGCGCTAAAATGACCAACAAAACCAGAAAAACTATATTAGCAAAACTGCTAATACTCTGAGCAACAAGGCAAAAACGGTTCCAATCCTGTTAGCAGGAAAATGATATTTATGCATATAGCCAGAAGGCGTTTTACGGTGGCTGCAAAGATACGTCAGAAAAGAAAAAAGCCGCAAAACCCTTATGTTTACGGCATTTGGCGCGCCTACCGCGACTCGAACGCGGGGCCTTTCGCTTAGGAGTTAGGACGACCGTTTGATACCGGATACTATCCCATAGTACCTGTTACGCAGAATCCCCTATATTACAGGACTTTGAGCGATTGTGCTTTAGTCACAGCCTTCTACAATACTAAGGATTCCGTAGCGTATTGTATGCTGCATTTAGCAGATGATTAGCAAAGGAGCTTTACGTTGGCGAATGTACTGAATTTATTATAGGATGATTTGATCCGTATCGACAGGAGAAAAGCATATACTATCGACCACGAAAAGAAGTGTCCATCAGGATGCTTCTTTTCAAAAGAGCTCACAAATACAGACATTTAGAAAATGTTGATTCAAATTTCAATGTTCTGCGGAGTATCGCTGTTAATAAAAGTCCTGATTTTGTTCAAGGATTCCTCTTTGACTGAATTATTGGTCATAATACTTTTCACAGTACATTCCCAAATGATTATTACTCGTATATGTTCATCTTTAAGAACGCCCACAACTGTTTTATCGCGCTCGATATTACGGGAAAATTTCTTCATCCAGAAATCCACATTGGATTTGGGAGTATATGCAGATTTACAATTAGTATGTCTGTGCCAATAGCATCCATGTACGAAAATAGCAATGCGCTTTTTCGTGAAATAAATATCCGGGTGTCCTTCAACAAGGTCTGAATTTACCCTGAAACGGTATCCAAGTTTGTGCAATTCCGAGCGAATAAACCGTTCTGGTCTTGTATTTTTCGCCCGAATCTTTGACATATTCCGGCTGCGTTCTTCCTCTGACTTTATATCCATATTATTAGCTAATGCCAGGTTATGGCTCTTTGTCGGAATAACAGCATTTCGATAAAGTCACTAACATTCATCAGCCATTTCTGTTGTTCAGCGGAATATGTATTATGTATGGCTTCTGGTACGACGAGTTGTAAATGGTTATATTCCATTTCACGGGTTTGATTTGTGCTGATTGCCGCCTCAAAGGTAAGTAGATGCTTGTCATTAATCCTGCTCGCTTCCGATAATACCTGACGCCATCTGTCCTTACAGGTGCTTTTAACACCAAGCATGGTTAATAATTCGGTGCTGAATTCCGTATCATGATACGCTTCAATACTTGGAAAAATAAAGTCCGGCTTGGCATTGTTCTCCGTTACTTTTGTGCGGTCATACTTTATGTTCCGACATATAAAAAGCTGTTCAACATGATTTTCAAGAGCCTGACCAGCCCGGCTTTTTCTTCTGTTTTGGGCCGAAAGGGAGAACCTGAAAAACCCATCCACGTCATCTTCAAAGCCTTTTGAGAGTCGCTTGGAAATCAGATGCTTTTCAAAAGTACGAAACAAGATTTCTTCCCGTTCCATCCATTTCATTAATACTATATCAGGGTTGTCTCCAGGATGAACGTCTGGTAATGTCGCTCTGGCATACACCGAAAACTCTCTTGTGGACGGAAATCGACCCCCGAATTGGCGTATCATTTCCTCCAGAAACGAATCTTCGCTTTCCTCCACTTTGATCCCAAGCTGTTCAAGGATAAGCCTTGAAGCAAATGCCAGTCTGTCCTGTTCACTGTCCAAATTTCCACGGACGGAAAAGCGCTCTGATTCCTCAATCCCAAACAACCAGCGAAGCTGATTGCAGATAGTGGAGCCACCCTCGGCAATAATAACAAGAATAGTATTATCAGGTCTTAATCCAATGAATAATTCATCTCCGGCGGCAGCGCAGACAGAAACAGCAGTTGTCGAAAAATACATCCTGTATTCAGTACGAGTGGGATGCGCTTCCCTTGCATCATACCAGGTTAAAAAGCCTGTATCGGTCACAGGCTCATCGTCGCTATCATTCAGATAGATAAACTGAGCCTTAAAGGTCTGCTTTGCTGTTCCGAATATGTTTTTCAGAGGCGCAACACCATTGTACTCATGTTGGTTGCTTGTTGCCACATCTGCCTCAACTGCACTGAGCACTTTAGCTGCTACACCTGTAAAATATTCAGATAGATATCCCTGCCTCAATATTACACCGCCTCTGCCCTGACCTCTGGTTCGGATATAATTATATAAGGTTCCATAATCTGTGCTACAGCCTTAATTACAGGAAGAACAACAGAATTACCAAATTGCTTATAGGCCTGTGTATCCGATACCACGATTTTGAATGTATCATCAAAGCCCATCAGTCTGGCACATTCGCGAGGCGTCAATCGGCGTGGATTTTTTCGTTTGCCTCTGGAAACAAGAATCTCGGAGCCATCCTTGTAATAGCGGGCAGATAAAGTACGTGCTACATCGTCCCCGGTTACAAGACCAAAACCAAATCCATTTCCTTTTGCCTTATGCTTGGCCGCATAGTCCTGAAGATATTTCCATAGATGATCAGTAAGGGTGTATTTTGAATGAACCTTGGCTTTAGCACCAGTAGTATATGGATGCTCCACAGGTTCTGTTCCGTCTTCCGGATGAAGAATATCTTTCAGAGTTGGATGAGCGTCTGGGACGGCAAGATTATCCCACGAAAAATCTGTTTTCCCCTTGAAGCCAACAATGATGATACGTTCCCGATGCTGCGGTACCCATGATTGCCCATCTATGATCTTCCAAAAGATCTGATAGCCCAATTCCCGCTCAAGAGTGTTCCGTATCACTTCAAAGGTATGGCCGTTATTATGAGAAACAAGATTCTTTACGTTTTCAAGCATGAAAGCTTTCGGTTGTTTCGCTGCTATAATTCTTGCCACATCAAAAAAAAGTGTTCCCTGAGTTGTACACTCAAATCCATGAGGACGTCCCAAGGCATTTTTTTTTGATACGCCAGCAATAGAAAAAGGCTGACAGGGAAAACCTGCCAATAAAACATCATGATCAGGAATTTCTTTGGCAGGGAATGTCACTATGTCACCTATGAAATGTTCTTCTTCACCGAAATTGGCTTGATATGTTTTTTTAGAATATTCATTCCATTCGCTGGTAAATACGCATTTTCCGCCAATAGATTCAAACCCGAGACGGATACCGCCAATACCAGCAAATAAATCGATGAAGGTAAATTTATCCAATTTATTTTCACCCCCATACATCTTTTTATCATAGTATAACACGGTTTATTTTTCAACTCAATGCCATTTAACGGACAAGAACATTTTTTCGCATCCAAATGGTAAGGATGAGGTCCAAGGAGGAAGTCCTGGCATCAGTCCCATAGCAAAAAGCCCGTTCAGGGAGCACGTATTAAAAGCTGAATTTAGAATCCTGTGGGTTTAAAAGACAGTGGTTATCCCTTAGTGACGATTTCAACGAAAGAATCTGCTCGAATATTATACGCTTCTCATAACAGTTGCAATCCTCCATTAATAGTATGATCTCGTTATGATATTCTCCGCATTCATTGCCCTGGTTGCCACTGAGCAGCACATCCAGTGTTGTGCCCATCACATCTGCTATAAGGACCAGTGATTGCAAGCTGGCCTTCCTTTTGGCATTTTCGATGTAACTTATATAAGATACAGACAGATCGGTTAACTCCGCAAGCTTTGCCTGCGAAAGCTTCCTTAGTTTTCGAGTTTCCTCAATGCGTTTGCCGATTAATGCATAATTTATCATAATAAACAGTACCTTTCTGATTGACACTCGCGATCAATCAGCAAAATTATACAGGTTATTTTCACAGATACAGACTAACGGTTAATTCGTTAACCAGTAGTCTATTTCATTTCTTTTGCCTTTTGGATAGGGTTATATTTGGGCTATTTACAGACAGAGAGGGAGCGAGTATGAACTCAAATGAATACCGCAATAACATAAAAGAGAAAGATATGATTCGTGCCCGGTATAAAGGCGTTAACAGAGATAATCTTGATGTTATTCCCGCTACTCCGATGGAGAATCTTCATGATGACAAACGCGAAAAACGTGTAGCCGTTTATGCAAGGGTATCAACGGGTAACCCCCGACAGACTTCATCTTATGAGCTCCAAAAGAATTATTATATGGACGCTATCGACCGCCATCCCGGCTGGAGGCTTATAGAAATCTATGCCGATGAAGGTATTTCAGGTACATCATTACGCCATCGGGATTCTTTTATTAAGATGATCAGGGACTGTAAAGAGGGGAAAATCGACCTTATCGTAACTAAGAGTGTGTCCCGGTTTTCCCGTAATGTACTTGATTGTATCGGTTATGTAAGGGAATTAAAAGCATTACAGCCCCCTATTGGCGTCTTCTTTGAAACAGAAAACATTTATACCCTCGATCCCGATAGTGAAATGGGCTTGTCTTTCATCTCCACATTGGCACAGGAGGAAAGTCACAATAAAAGTAAAAGCATGAACGTATCGATTGAAATGCGTTTCAGTAGCGGGATTTTTCTTACCCCTACCCTGCTCGGCTATGACCATGACGAAGACGGGAATCTTTTAATCAATGAAGATGAATCCAAAACCGTTCGTCTCATATTTTTCATGTATCTGTATGGATATACTTGTAAGCAGATTGCTGATACATTGTCTTTGCTTGGGAGAAAAACTAAAAAGCAAAACAACGTTTGGTCACCTGGCTCTATATTACAGGTGCTGCAAAATGAGCGTCATTGCGGCGATGTCCTCGCAAGGAAAACATGGACTCCAAGCTATTTAGACCACAAATCCATAAAAAACAGAAAGAATCGAAACCAATACCGTGATTATGATCATCACGAAGCGATTATTTCAAGGGATGATTTCATTGCCGTTCAGCACTTAATCAGTAACGCAAAGTATGGAAACAAAGGAATACTGCCTGAACTCCAGGTTATTACCAAAGGCGCGTTAAAGGGATTTGTGTCGATCAACCCAAGATGGGCGGGATTTACTGCTGATGATTATACCCTTGCATCCCGCAGTGTTTGTGATAAAGACACTGCGCCTTTGACGGATTGTATTGAAGTAGAGGCGAAGAGCGGAGATTTTGATCTGCGCGGATATGAAATCGCAAGGTCACAATTTTTTGACACCGCTATGAAAGCCAGCATCACCTTTTCCATCAATGAACTAAAATTCGGCGTCGAGTGTATCCGTAAAATGAGAAACACGTCTTTCGTCGAACTGCTGCTTCATCCCGACAATTATTTACTGGCCGTTCGCCCCACGACAGATAAAAACCGTAACGCAATCCGATGGGCTATGCTAAAAGAAACAACGTATCAACCACGCATAATCAGCGGCGCTGCGTTTTTAAAAACCATCTATGAGATTTGTGGCTGGAAAGCTGATTGTAAATATCGAATACGGGGAATCCGGAAACAAAATGCGGATGAGTCAGTCTATATGTTCGATATGCAGGAAACCGAGATATTCATCCCAACCAATGCCATGAAGGCAGATAGCAATGGAGTATTTCTTGATGCTGTTAAGAATCAAGCACATTCTGGCATCAAACCGCTCGTGACAACACCAAAAACCGTTTGTGCGTATCCTGCCGGATGGGCAGAAACCTTCGGCAGTGATTATTATCGTCATGCCCAAGCACAGGAGATGCTTGTATTTTCCGAAACTGGAGAGTGGAATACCCAATCGGAAGGACAAGCCTTTAATGAATCGCCATTGCAGGTAACAAGCGGCGAAGAAATTGAAATCCATATCGCTCAGATAATTGAGGATATGAAGCGGGATGGAGAGTGATTCGATGGACGATGTAATAAACACTCCAACCTTATCTGCGGACGATGAGATCATAAAAGATGAAATGTTTACTTATCAGGGCTATCAGGTTGTCAGAGGCGAATTTTTTGCCCATATTCATGAGCCGGCTATCACTTTCAACAACTGCAAAGTATCGTTGAATACGGCTTGTGTAAATAAGCTACCGGATATCGATTATGTGCAAATACTTGTAAACCCAGAAGAAATGAAACTTGCGGTAAGACCCTGCAGTGAAGATGCCAAAGATTCATTTCTTTGGTGTGGAATCAATAGAAAGAATAGCAGAAAAAAGTCGAGGCAGATCACTTGCAGAATGTTTTTTGCCAAGATCGTCCAGTTGATGGGATGGAATCCTGATCATCGCTATAAAATCATGGGGAAACTAATCCAATCCAATGATGAATACCTTTTTATTTTCGATCTAAAAGCAACAGAAGTTTATCAGCGTATCAGCCAGAACGGAGAAAAGCCACGGTCATCCCGCGTCCCTGTATTTCCTGCCGAATGGCAGGATCAGTTTGGCCTTCCGGTAGAAGAACACCGCAAATCATTGCAGGTCAACATTTTTAATGGGTATGCCGTGTTTGGAATACAGGATTCCGCATCCCTCAGCGGGGTTTCTTTGAAAAACCATAGAACACCGGAAAGCGAGGGGTTTATGGATGAATAATATTTCAAACGGCAAACCAGCAATATTTATCGATCAAAAGAAGTCCCGGATCAGAATACACAGAAACACATTACATATGCTTGGCGATCCGGCCTTTATTCAACTTTTGGTGAATCCGGAAAGCTGTACCGTTGCTATCCGCTCCGCAGATGGGGCCGATGCGCTGGCACATCGAATCCTTTGGAAAAAGCTCGGTGACAAGCAATCCTATGAACTGCACAGCAGCTGTTTAATACGTAAGCTTCAAAGCATATGCGCAGGCTGGAAATATGGTAAATCATATCGGCTATTTGGCGAAATGCTTCAATCGGAAAATATCGCACTCTTTGATTTGCATAGAGTTTTATCGGTAAACGATCAGGAGACAGACAATGGATGACTATAAGTACACGGAACTTAAAATCAATAAAGCGTTTCAAACTCTCATTCCTCCCCTGTCAGTGGATGAGTACAGGCAGCTTGAGGAGAATCTGCTAAGCGAAGGATGCCGTGACCCGATCTGCATTTGGAACGGCACAATTATTGATGGACATAACCGATATGAAATCTGTCTGCACCATGGAATTCCCTTCAAAACGCAGGAAATCTGCTTGCGCAACCGCCATGAAGTAATTGCCTGGATATGTGTCAATCAGATTGGACGCCGGAATATATCAGAAGAAACCCGCAAATATCTCATCGGAAAAAGATACGAGTCTGAAAAAGTTGTGGGAGTCCTGAATACGAATGGTAAAAACCAGCATACCACGAGTGATGAGGTTGCGCCCGAAATGTGGGCACAACCTGCTGTCCGGGGCAATGTGAAAAGGACATCTGGAAAAATTGGAGATGAATATCATTTATCACATTCCACCGTTGAGAAATATGGATCATATTCGCGTGCGATAGATACTCTGGCAAAGAAAAATGAAGAACTTGTACCGAAGATACTATCCGGCCAAACCAAAGTTTCGCATGACAATGTGGTCGAACTATCCAAACTTCCCGCGCGGGAGCTTAATCGTATCTGTCAGCAATTGATTCACAATGACAGGAATTTTGTAGGATATGCTGCCATGCGAAGGGATTTGGAGAATCGGCACAGAAAGCGGAAAATAGTCCCTGTCGTATCAAAGATCAGCGTCAAAGACATGCCGACATTTGATCCCGATGCCGAAATTTCCAGCCTGTCGTTGACCATTCCATCATGGATAAGTTCTATTGAGAGAACTCAGTCATTGGCGAACCTTGATTTGGCATCAGAAAAAGCAAAAGGCAAGCTAGTGGCTATGCTTAATATTCTGAAAGATGTGTCCGACCAGTTGTTGGGCGTGATAAGGGGGTAGTATATGGAGGGATTTGAACAGTTTGTGCCACAGGTTCATTTTGAGCAGATACCAATAAAAAATCTCGTGTCAAACCAGGAGTATCAGCGGAATCTTTCGGTTGCCCACGTTCGCCGGGCTTCCGCGAATTTTGATGTGAATCAAATAAATCCAGTCAAGGTGAGCCGCCGCAACGGTGTCAACTATGTTTTTAATGGTCAGCATACAATCGAAATTGTCGCATCAGTATCCAGCTCCCGTGAGACACCGGTTTGGTGCATGGTGTATGACGAACTGGAATATGAGCACGAAGCTGATATTTTTGCTAATCAGCTTAAATACACCAAACCATTATTACCGTATGAAATATTCATGGCAAATGTTGAAGCTGGTAACGACAAACATCTGATTATCAAAGACCTTGTTGAATCATATGATTTGACGATTTCCAATAAAAGGTCGAGAAAGGGCATTTGCGCCATTGCGACCATGGAATCTATATATGATAAATATGGGTTTCATGGTCTTGACCGTGTTATTCGGCTCTGCCTTGGCACATGGGAAGGCGACGCCAATTCATTCAGTTCAAATATGCTCAATGGTGTTGCCCGCCTCATCGCTGCATATGGCGATCTTATGAAGGATGATATCTTCAAGGACAAAGTAGGGGCTTATTCTGTCAAGGATATTGGCCGCACAGCAAAGGAGCGCCATGCCGGATCGCTTGGATACGCAGAGGCTTTGCTTATATGCTATAACAAAAAAATGAAATCTGCCCTTCGTTGGGGTAATCTTTATTCTGGCAAAGGACGTAAACCGAATTTTTACATGGCAGAGCCCGAGGAGGAATCAGAACTAGACATGGTTTACCCTGAATGATGCCATGCCCCCAGTAACTATAGTTGTGGGTATATGTGTTTGACTAATAATATCTATTAAGGCGATTACCTGATAAGCAGGCAGTCGCTTTAATATTATATGGAAGGAGAAATTAAAATGACTAAAATCATCGCCCTTGCCAACCAAAAAGGCGGCGTGGGCAAAACGACCACCGCCGTCAATCTCGGTATCGGGTTGGCACGGCAAGGTAAGACGGTGTTGCTGGTGGACGCCGACGCGCAGGGCAACCTCACGGACAGCCTCGGCTGGAACGAACCGGATAAGCTGCCCGTCACCCTCGCCACCATCATGACAAAGATCATCATGGACGAACCCATCGAACCCGATGAGGGCATCCTGCACCACGCCGAAGGCGTTGACCTCATGCCCGCCAACATTGAGCTGTCCGCTATGGAGGTGTCGCTGGTGAACACCATGAGTCGCGAAATCGTGTTGCGCAACTATCTCAGTGAGGTTAAAAAGAACTACGATTATGTCCTTATCGACTGTATGCCTTCCCTTGGCATGATCACCGTCAACGCGCTCGCCGCCGCCGATAGCGTCATCATCCCTGTACAGGCGCACTACCTCCCCGCCAAAGGCATGTCGCAGCTATTGCAAACCATAGGCCGTGTCAAACGCAACATCAATCCAGACCTGAAAATCGAGGGCGCTCTCCTGACAATGGTGGATGCCCGTACCAATTTTGCTAAAGATATCTCTTTTATTCTGCGGCGCGATTACGGGGACAAGCTGCGCGTGTTTAAAACTGAGATACCGCTTGCCATCAAAGCGGCGGAAACCAGCGTCGAAGGCAAAAGCATCTACGTATACGACGCACGCGGCAAAGCGGCAGCGGCATACGAAGCGTTGACGAGGGAGGTGATGACGGGTGGCAAGCAGCGTGCGAAACAGGAGATTGACCTCGGTAGATGACCTTTTCAGCAGCGAGGAAAGCCGACAGGCTGAACAACAGCAACAGGGCGAGCAGGTATTGATCGTCCCCATATCGGAGGTACACGACTTCGCCAACAACCCCTACCATGTCCGGCAGGACGCCGAGCTTATGGACATGGTGGAGAGCATCCAACGTATCGGCGTGCATACGCCTTGCATTTCACGGCCTCGGCCCGACGGCGGATATGAGCTGCTATCAGGACACCGGCGAAAGCTCGCCAGCACACTAGCTGGATGTGATATTATCCCGCTCATTGTCCGCGACATCGACGATGACGCCGCTACCATTATGGTTGTAGATGGCAATATCCAGCGCGAAACCATCACGTTCAGCGAAAAAGCAAAAGCGTATAAGATGAAGCTGGAGGCGTTGAAACGGCAGGGAGCACGGACTGATTTAACTTGTTCCCAACTTGGGAACAAGTTGGCGGGGAAAAAATCAAGCGAAATACTTGCTGAGAATAGTAATGACAGTAAAAATCAAATTTATCGCTTTATCCGTCTTACCGAGCTTGCTCCGCCTCTGCTCCAAATGGTAGACGATAAGAAAATCGCGTTTAATCCAGCCGTGGAGCTCTCATATCTTCCCCAAGGGCTGCAAACCGAACTGATGGATGTCATTGAGGAAAACGAATGCACGCCGTCGCTCTCGCAGGCGCAGCGGCTTAAAGCAGCGGCGCAGGAGGGCAAGCTCGACCGTAACGGCATCGAGCTGGTCATGAGTGAGGAGAAACCGCAGCAAAATAACCTGACTATTAAGGGCAACCGGCTCGAAAAATACTTCCCAAAAGAATATACGCCAAAGCAAAAGGAAGACATCATTATCAAGGCGCTCGACCTGTACTATAAAAAGCTCGAACGAGCGAAGCAGGAGAAAGAATATGAACGTTGATACGCCCAAGCTAAAAAGCAAGGGCGTATTTATTTGTCCTTTTTTTAGGGGAGGTGGGTGCGGTGCTCTTTACGGTGGGCAAAGACCGTGAATATGAGCGCATGATGAAGGAGACACCGGGGTTTGACCGTCGGCCTGTCAGCACAATGAAGGAGCGGAACTGCGAGCATTGTCTGTACTATGACGATCAGACCCGAAAGTGCAGCCTTGAAAAATGCGCCGTCTTTGAGGATTAACCAAAATCATTTTACGCCAAGGGGGTAATCTCTTGCTTAGATAACGGCATCAGGCTGTATTTTGCTTCCCCCCTCTCCTGCACCTCACCCCCTTCTTACCAGCCAAAAATACCAGCCGGAAAAAAGAATCAACTACAAAAAATATCAGGAGGCAATTCATGAAGTTTTTTAAGAACCGATTTGTCATCGGAACACTGTGCATCATCACGGCGCTGCTGTTTGCATTCTTCGCAATACCGGCACTGCAGAACAACACCCAGGGCGCGTATGTAAGCGCCGTTCGTATGAAGCAACCTATAGAGGCCGGGACGCAGATCACCGCCGAGATGCTGGGAACGGTAAAAGTGCCTGAAAAGCTTATCGAAGGCAGTATCAGCGATATATCATTGGCGGTCGGCAAATATGCAGCAGCCGACCTGTTCGCCGGGGATTATCTAACCGCTGACCGGCTCTCATCCACGCTGGTGGAACAGAGTTCTTTCCCGGCTGGTACTGCAAAAAATAAGCTGGTCGTATCAGTTACGCTACCTACGCTCGCTTCTGGCGTATCTGGACACCTGCTGCCCGGTGATGTGGTGACGGTCATGGCACTTCCCAAGAGCTCCGTCAACCAATCGCTGGGCATAGAGCCGGAAACGAATGAAATAGACTTATCCGGCGCAGTCATCTACCCCGAATTGCGCTACATCGAGGTGTGCATGGTGACAGCCAGCAATGGCGCAGATGCCAGGGTTGAAGCACAACCGGACGAGGATACGAAAAACAGCTTGCCGGTCACGGTGTCGTTCTATGCCACAGAGCAGCAGGCACTGCTGCTTGCGGAGTTGGGAAACCAAAATATCATTCACCTGGCCTTTGTCGCCCGAGGTGAGAACGTCAAGCAGTATATATCCGACGCTGTACTCACTGAAATGGAGGTGAACTGATGCTTATCGCTGTTTGGGGACGCGACGGATTCGGCAAGAGTGCGCTATGCGATACGCTGGGCATACTGTTTGCCCGGCAAGGTACGACAGCCGTCATTGATACCGATTTGACACAGCCCACGCTGCCCGCACGGTTGAACGGAATGAGGATTGACGCGGACGCTTCCCTTGGTAAAGCCATCGGATTGGGCTCGATGGACGCAGCGACGTACCTACACCAGCACCCGAAGCTGAAAACCTTGTTCTACACGGGATTGACCGACAGGGACGAGTACCTGTCATATGAATTCGGGCTGGAGGCGGACGACGTGGCACAGGATTTTGTAGAGCGGTGCGCAGAGCTGGCGGATACGGTTATACTTGATCTGTCCGGACAGCGCAACGACCCATTTCTGCCCGGTGCGCTCATCCGTTCGGATAAAGTGATCGCCCTGTTCACGCCCGACGTGCAGGGCATCTGCTGGTTTAACAGCGTCAAACCGCTGCTTGCCACCATGAACGCGCAAGAGCGCTTGTTACCGGTTGCAGCGATGGCGGGTGGACAGCACGACCTGTCTGCGGTTGAAAAGGCGGCACCCACGACTTTCATCGCGTCGCTGCCATATGTGCAAGAATTCCGGCAGGACTGCGATCCGGGAGCCGGTACAACGCCAGCCGCCATGCGGTATCTTCGCGAGGTAAAGAAGCTTTACGCATTGCTGAAAGGGAGTGATGCAGTATGAGCCAGACATTCAGGGAACTGACCTATAAACGACAACACAGCACGCCACAGGCCAAAGACGCCTACGAAACCCTGTTGGAGCAGATGCGCGCTGCTATATCCAAAGACCATGCGGAGACGCTGGCGCACAGCATTACGGAAAAGGACGCGGCAGAAGTCGTTAAGTGGCTGATCGGCGAGTACGTTGGCAGCCATCAGTTCCACGTCAGCGGTCTGTCCATGCAGCAGCTGGCCGACAGATTGTACGGCGACATGGTCGGGTTTGGGTTTCTGGATAAGTACATCACCGACCCCGACATCGAGGAAATCAACGGCAATTCGTGGCGAGATATTGAGATCGTAACGCGCTCCGGCTGGCGAAAAGTCCCGGAGCGTTTTCTTTCACCCCGCCACGCCGAGGACACGTTGCGCAAGATGGTGCGGCTGGGCGGTCTTGTTCTGGATGGCACGAATCCCATCGTAGACAGTTACATCACAGAGGGCATCCGTGTGTCGGCTATGATTCCACCCGTCGCTGACAGGCGTAGCGGCGTGGCGTTCTCCATCCGCCGCCAGCGCATGGCGCGCGTCACCAAAACACAGCTTGTAGAGTGGCATACTGCGACGCCGGAAATGCTGGACTTCCTGACCCTTTGCGTCAATCATGGCGTGTCAGTCGGTTTTGCGGGCAAGACGGGTAGCGGCAAAACCACGGACATTGCCTTTCTGCTGAACGCGGTGGATAAGGATAAGCGGATTTATACCATCGAGGAGACGCGCGAGCTCGACCTGTTCAGCGAAGATGAGGATGGAAAACCTCAGAACCGCGTCATCCACACCTGCACCCGTCCCTCCGACCTGCAAAACGCCGATATCGACATGAACGACTTGCTGCGCAAGGCTATGCGTTTTTCTCCAGACATCATTGCGGTTGCGGAGATGCGCGGCGCGGAAGCGATGGTGGCGCAGGAGGCTGCACGCACAGGGCATACGGTGGTGACCAGCCTGCACGCCAACTCCGCGAGGAAAGCATATGGCCGCATACTCTCCATGTGCCAGATGTCGGGAACCAACATATCCACTAATATCCTGATGGGCTTTGTGGTCGAAGCGTTTCCCATCATGGTTTACAAAAAGCAGCTGCCGGACGGTACGCGGCGCAACATGGAGATCGTGGAGGCCACGGGGGTTCGGGACGGAGCAGTGCAGGCGCGCACGCTATACCGGTTTGAGGGCGGGCAATTCATTCAGACGGGCGGCATATCCGATAGCCTGGCCGATACGTTGCTGCAAAACGGCGCGGAGACTGCCTCTGTGGGTCGGTTTAAGGTGGTGAGATCATGATACAAATCCTGTGCGTCCTGATTATCACAGTAGGGCTGTTTTACATATTCAAAGTCCGTCCTTCGGATATGATGCACTCGTTCGCAAAGCCGTTTGAGCGTCAGCGCAAACGGGATAGGCAGGTACGGCGCATCACCGGCAAACCGAAGGGCAAGCTGGCAGCAACCGTGGACAATGCGAAGGAGATGCTATCGACGGCAGGCATGGGCGGACAGATCGGCTCATACCGGTGGGCGGCAATCATACTTGCACTGCTTGGGCTGCTGCTGGGTTTGGCGCTGGATAATATCCTTGTGGCGCTGGTGCTGGCGGCGGGCATGGGCTGCACACCGCTGATCGTAATCCGCATCCGCACCGGCGATTACATACGGAGCCTGAATGAGAAGCTGGAGAGCGCGATGGGCACGGTTACCAATAGCTACGTCGCATCAGGCGATCTTATCGGCGCAGTGCAAAACAGCCTACACCTGCTCCCTGCTCCGCTGGGCATAATATTCCGACTGTTTTATGCTGAAACGCAGCTTGTTGACTCTGACGTGGTGAAGGCGCTGCATCGGCTGCGCGAACGGATCGACAACCGGTACTGGCGCGATTGGTGCGACGTGCTGGTACAGTGCCAGCGTGACCGGCAGCTTAGATACGCGCTTTCGGGTATCGTAGGACGGCTCGGAGAGATGCGCCGCGTGCAGATGGAGACGGACACCACGATCCGCAAACAGATTGGCGATTACATTGTGACGGTCATGATCGTGCTGGGCGCTATCCCGCTAATGTGCGCGATGATGCCCGACTGGTACGATATGCTGACCACCACGCTGGCCGGTAAAATTACGCTGGCGGTAGTGCTGGCGGCTGTGCTCGCTACGGCGGTTTGGGTAGCGCAGTTGTATCACCCTGTGGAAGGCGGTGAGAAGCAATGACGTTATTGCTATATGCGTTGTCTGCTGTGTTGCTCTCAGCTGGGCTTTATCGTCTCGTACAGGCAGTGTTCGCCTTCCCTTCCGGTAAATTCATTCATGCAATTCAGAACATCCACGGCAAGCGAAGCCTGACGCAACGGTTTCAGGACGGATTACTGCCTCTGGCAAAACTGATCTCCAGGCTTTTCCCCATGAGCGAATACAGGCGCAAAGGCTTTGAGGCTGATTTTGCGAGGCTGCACATTTCGGAAAAACCGGAGGATTTCGTCTCGAAGGCAAAGGCACGGTCACTGCTGCTGGCGCTCATCGGGCTGCTGTTCATTCCGCTTGGTATCCCGTGGCTGGCGCTGTTGACCGCGGTCGCCTCGGTGCTTGCCTACTTTAAGAGCATGCAGTCTGTCCGAAAAAAGGTGGAAGCGCGAAACCGTGCGATCGAGGCGGAGCTACCCCGGCTTACAGAAACGCTTGTCTACTCGCTTCAGGACAGCCGAGATCTGCTCACCTTCTTTGAGAAATACCGTAAGGTGGCGAGCAAGGCACTGGGTGCAGAGCTTGACCGGCTGATCCTCGAAATGAAGACGGGCAATCCGGAAGCGGCGCTGTGCAGTATGGACGCGCGGCTGGGGCTCCCGTCCTTTGCCGCGCTGTGCTCGGTATTGTGCGGCGTGCATCAGGGGGTTGACCAGCGCACCAGCCTTATGGTACTGGAACAGGATATGCGCACGAAAGAGCGCGAAACCCTCCGGAGGCTGATGGAGAAGCGCCCCGGCCGCATTAAGGCGGCTTCGTTCATCCTGACGATACTGCTCATATTCCTCTTTCTGGTTCCGTTGGTGATCCTCATTATCCACAATTTGCAGGCCGTAGGTTTCTAACCATCTATCCGCTCTAACGGCAGCACAGGAAGGAGGGCTGCTGAAGTTTTGCTGCCCGTGAAAAGCGGATTTGATATATACCCCTACATAAAAACAAAAATGAAAGGAAGTCCAACCGTATGCTGAAAATCAGAAACACTGTCAAACGCTTTATCTCCGACAAGAAGGCCGAGGGTTTTTTGGACGTGGCCATGAAAATTTTGATCGTCGTTGTCATTGGCGCGGCGATCTTGCTCATCATGAACGCCGCCATGCCCAACCTGTTCCAGAACCTCATCGACAAGATCAGCGGCGAGCTCACCGGAGTGAACGTGCTGCCGTAAGCAATAACGTGATTGGCTCGGGGCTGCCGAAGGGCAGCCCCGGCACCAAAAAGGAGTAAACATGAAACGAAAATTCATACGCGACCAAACGGCGGAAGGCTATATTGACATTGCCATCATCATCCTGATAGTCTTTGCCCTGATGGCGTCGCTGCTGGCGCTTTACCCCATATTCACAGCGCAGCAATCACTGAACCAGACGGCGAAATATACGGCCAGAACCATTGAGCTGTACGGAAAAGCGGACGGCGAAACGCTTACATCAATTACAGAGGATGACCGCTTCCTTGAACCCGACGGCGTGGAGATCGACACGGAATGGCACGACGCGACTGCGAAAACCATCCAGCTCAAAACGATATTCTCCGTCACGCTTACAAAAACCGTTCCCATCGTCATCCTGCGCCCGGCGCTGGGCGATCCGGTTGTCATCAACGTGCAGATCACCGCGAGTGCAAGAGGTGTTTCGGAGGTGTATTGGAAATGAAACGTTTTTGGAAGGACAGAACCGGAAGCACGCCCATATTGGCGGCGTTTCTGATCCTCATATTGATGACGTTGTCCGTCGTGGTCTACACGGGCGTTATGGTATATGCAAAATACCAAGCCTGCGAAACTGAGATACAGCGTGCGGCAACCATTTCTGTGGACAGGAATCTGTTCAATGCGAATATCCGCGATCTCGAACTGGATGTCCCTGCTGTATCGGCTGAGGATGATTTCTATGACAATCTGACGCAAACGGGATGGACGATGGAGGGCGGAAGCTGGAACCGCTATAAAGACAGACATCTCATATACAGCCTTGAGGATATGACAGTGGACATTGAAGGCCAAACCATGCGGATCAGCGCAACACTCGCTATCCCCTTGCCTTGGGATATAGGCGGGATGATCAAGGTCCATATTCCTGTCAGCGTTCGGTCATCGGTTCTATATATCGATTGACGGAGAGGAGGTATCAATGAATAAGAGAAGAAATAGCGCCATTATCATATCCGCAATGCTGATTGTCATGATGTCTTTTTTCCTGTTTGCGTCAACGGCAATGGCTGCCGTCAATGTGGGAACACGAAACGTCACCCATTACCTGCAATAT
>CAZNVX010000004.1:0-19236 GCA_964576225.1 uncultured Christensenellaceae bacterium | reverse complement strand
AGTCCAACCGACTGCTGACTGAATCGCTTGGCGATCCTAACGGTACATGGGTCACAGTTGCCGGTTTCTTTGGCGGCATACTCATCATTGCCTTGATCGATAAATTCGTACCTGCTGCGGACAATCCGCATGAAATGCGTAAAGTGGAGTCCATGACTTGTGGAAAAATGGAACTTCACGAGGTTCGGGAATGCCCGCACCACCGCGGGCGTTTGATGCGTTTGGGGGTGTTTACCGCGTTGGCCATTGGCATCCACAACTTTCCTGAAGGCATTGCCACTTTTATCGCCGGATTAAAAGACCCTTCACTTGGCATCACCATTGCTATTGCCATCGCCATTCACAATATTCCCGAAGGCATTGCCGTATCCGTCCCCATTTTCTATGCCACCGGCAGCCACCGCAAAGCGTTTCGCTGGTCGCTGCTGTCCGGGCTTTCCGAACCTTTGGGCGCCCTGGTGGGCTATCTGATACTGATGCCATTTATGACCGATGTGATGTTCGGCGTCATCTTTGCCAGTGTGGCAGGCATCATGGTTTTCATTTCTCTCGACGAGATACTGCCCACTGCGCGGGCTTACGGCGAGCCGCACTTATCCATCTACGGCATGGTGGGCGGTATGGCCGTGATGGCCATCAGTCTGCTGCTGTTCATGTAACGGCATAAATGCAAAAGCGCCGCCAAACCTTATTGAAACGACGCCTTTGACAGTTATATGTGTGTGTGAAGCAGAAAACTATTTTAACGCTGACCGCACCGCTTCGGCGATATGCGCGTCTGTGAGTCCAAAGCACGCCAGAAGCTCGTCATAGTCCAGTGTTGAAAAACCAAACCGATCATCAATACCGATCCCCTTAACAGGCCCGGTATACCTGCCGGCGATTGCCTGACAGACAATGCTGTTAAGACCGCCGATCAACGAATGCTCCTCCGCAGTCAGCACAGCCTTCATACCCGTTGTAAAGCTCTCTATATAATCGTGATCAAGCGGTTTTAATGTGCTGACATTGAGCACTCTTAACGAAATCCCTTCCTGCTCGAGCAGCTGCGCCGCATCAAGCGCGACGGATACCATGATGCCGGTCGCAAATATGACCGCATCATGCCCCTCCTTCATCTCATAGATCTTGCCGATCTCGAACGTCTCCCCCTCCCGCGTCAGCACCGGCAGATCCGCTCTGTTGATCCGAAAATATACCGGGCCTTCATAGTCCACGATCGTTTCGACCATCGCCCGTGTCTGAGGGCCGTCCACCGGCTCTATAACCACCATGCCGGGTATGCTGCGCATGACCGCTATGTCTTCTATGCATTGATGCGTCGCGCCATCGCCGAAATCCGACAACCCTGAAGATGAACCGCAGATTTTCACATTCAGGTGCGCTGTCCCGATTCCCTGCCGAATCTGCTCATAGGCTCTCCCGCTCACAAACATTGCAAACGAATTGATGAAAGGAATCTTGCCTGTCAGCGACAGCCCGGCTGCAAATGACGCCATGTTCTGCTCGGCAATGTTCATTTCGAAGAAGCGCCGGCAGTGTTCCATCTCCATCAGGCAGCTCATGGTCGACTTTCCAAGATCCGCTTCCAGCGAAACGATATTCTTATTATCCTTGGCCAGTTCCACAACCTTCTGCCCGTAAGCATTTCTCAAGCTTTCCAACCTCATATCCTAAACCCTCCTTATTTCAGCGCTGCTTCCAGCTCACCCAGAGCAAGATCAAACTGCTCCTGCGTCATCTCACCATTATGGAACGCTGCCGTGTTCTCCGCTATTGACACACCCTTTCCCTTAACCGTGTGGGCAATAATCATCACCGGGCGGTCTTTAACATTGTCCGCCTCATTCAAAGCCGTCAGCAGCTGCGATATATCATGTCCGTCAACTTCCATCGTATGCCACCCGAAGGCATCCCACTTGGCGCGCACATCGCCGATGTCATACCGGTCCTGCAAGTGTCCTGTGGCTTCCATGCCGTTTCTGTCCAGTATGCCCACCAGATTATCAAGGCGGAAGTTGTAAGCAGCCATGGCAGCTTCCCACACCTGACCTTCACCCATCTCCCCGTCGCCCAGCACAAAATAGACCTTGGACTCGCTGCCGTCCAGCTTCAGGCCGGCCGCCATTCCCGCTGCCTGTGAAATGCCTTGTGCGAGCGAGCCGGTATTGCACTCGATACCGGGTGTTTTTCTCATGTCGGGATGCCCCTGAAGCATTGAGCCTACCTTTTTCGCATTCATCAGCTCATCCACCGGAAAATAACCGGCCAAGGCAAGCGCGGCATACTGCACAAACGCCGCATGACCCTTGCTCAGTACGAAGCGATCCCGTTTCTCCCATTTCGGGTTCTTGGGGTCAATACGCATTTTCCCAAAATACAGCGCCGTCACAATATCCGCGCATGATAGCGCTCCGCCGTAATGCCCCTTCTTGCCGGCGCCGATCATTTTGATGCAGTAATACCTGATCTGAGCCGCTTTTTTCTCCAATTCCGAAACCATATGTCACATCCTCCTTAAAAAGATATCATCGTTTTAACAAGCCGGTCGCTGCCGGATGCCAGTTCTTCTATGACCAACGGTGCCTGCTCAAGCGTCATCGTGCGGCTGATGACCGTCCCGGCGTCAATCTTCATATCCGCATAGCCAGCCAGTGTGGCGGCAAAGTCCGCATGCGAATAGATATATGTTCCATGGATTGTGATCTCACGCGTCACCACGCTTTGCATATCCAGCGGAATGATCTTTTCAGAATTGCCGACCCACACGCAATGGCCACCGGGTTTCAGACAACCGATGGCCACTTCCACCGGCTTTGCCGCTCCGACCGCCTCAACAGAGACGTCCGCGCCCACCTCACCCGTCAGCTTTTGAATCATTTGAACAGCATCTGTCTCTTGTGGGCAAAAGACTGCGTGCGCGCCCATCTTGCGGGCAATTGACAACCGGTTTTTCGACAGATCTGCGGCAATAATCATCCGAGCCCCGCGGGCTTTCAGCACCGCGATGGCCAGCAATCCTATGGTACCGGCGCCCACCACCAGCACGGTCTTTCCGCTGTAATCCGAAATCTTGTCTACCCCGCAGCGGGAAACCGCAAGCGGCTCAATCAGCGCGCCTTCCTCAAACGACATATCATCCGGCAACGGCAATACCAGCTTTGCCGGTACGGACGCAAATTCCGCAAAGCCGCCGTTCACATCAAACACGCCAAGGAATGTTTTGTTCGGGCACCTTTGCGTATAACCCCAACGGCAATAGCCGCATGTGCCGCAATATACGGTGGGCTGCACCACCACACGCTGACCGGCTCTGACCGAAGACACGTCATCAGCCGTTCGCTCCACAATGCCTGAAAACTCGTGACCCATGATCACACCCGGGCACCTCCGGCCAGTCAGCCCCATGTAGCCATGCACATCCGAACCGCATATGCCGCTCATCTTGACTCTGATCAGTACATGTCCCGGTAATATACGCGGCAGCGCAACTTCCTCGACATCTATTTCCCGCGGTCCTTTGTAAACAAGTGCTTTCATGTTATCAGAATCTCCTGTACAGATAGTTTGTTGTAAGAATAATGGCCGCCTGGTCGCCCGAATTGATAAATTTATGTTCTTTTCTTGAATCCATATAGGCGCTGTCGCCCGGCCCCAACTCATGCGTCTCGTTTTTGTAAACCAATGTCACCTGCCCGCTGACGACAAAAATAAACTCTTCAGCATCGTGGCTAAACACATCCGACTCACCCGGAAACAAGCATACCAGTATCGGAGATATGTTTCTTTTTTTATAATCGGAGACAAGAGGAACCGTCACATAGCCATCCTGACCTTCAATCAAGCGATTGGTATCTGCGCTCCTGTGAATACAGATATCCTTGTCAGTGGTTTCATCACTTGTTTTGCTCGATATGCCCAAAAGCTCAGCCATGTCCACTTCAAGCACTGCGGCAATGGTTTGAAGTGTGGAAAATGGCGGGATTCTATCTGAACGCTCAAGCTTAGAAATATAACCCACAGATAAAGATGTGCGCCTTGAGAGCTCTTCAAGTGTCAGTTTCTTCTTCAGCCGGTGCCTTTTGATGATGTGTCCGGGTTTCATAGCAACCCCCTGCTCGCCTTTGTTTTTCCTTATAGGAAAAACATATACCTCCAATACAGATTTGTCAATGGCTTTGTTAAAACAATTTTCATTTTTGGAAAATATGCATGAACGCGCGCATCGCTTTTCTGCCCTGCGAAAAGCACGTCGTGTCCCTCTGAGTTAATTTTAATTCATATTTATTGGTAAATATTTTTTCAAGAATACCGATATATACGATGTATGCCATTTGTATACGCATGCTGCGGCATGCACATATGATTACTACGAAAAGAGGCTTAACACATGCCGTGCAGCATACTGGATAATCTGCTTGAAATCTGCATACAGCATCATGCCACCGATATGCACATCTGTGTCGGGTCATATCCTTTGATGCGCGTGAATGCCCGGCTGGAAATCATACCGGGAACATCCATCTTCTCAGCGGAAGAAGTGGCCGGCATTGTGGGCGCCTGCCTTGACCCTGTGCGTATGGACCGGCTCACACGCAACAAAGTGGTTGACTTTTCCTATTCACGCAGCGGCTTCGGACGCTTCAGATGCAACATATACAAGCAGCGCGGCACTTACGCCATCGCTGTCCGTATGCTGCCGCTCAATATCCCTTCCTTTGAAGAATTGGGTCTTCCGGAAACCGTTTTGCAGTTCACACGAAAAACCACAGGCATGGTGCTGCTGACCGGCGCCACCGGTTGCGGAAAATCCACAACGCTGGCCAGTCTGCTCGATATCATCAACAAGGATTACAGCTATCATATACTGACGATTGAAGACCCGGTTGAATACCTCCACAGCCATTGCAAGAGTCTTGTCACCCAGCGTGAAATCGGCGCAGATGCGTCGTCATTCGCTTCCGCCCTTCGATCGGCGTTGAGGCAGGATCCGGATGTGATCATGGTTGGTGAAATGCGCGATCAGGAGACGATATCCATCGCGCTCTCCGCCGCTGAAACGGGTCACCTCGTGTTTTCTACGCTGCATACAATCGGTTCCGTCAAGACAATCGACCGGGTGCTTGACTCCTTCCCGACTGATCAGCAGAATCAAATCCGCAGCCAGCTGGCAACAGTACTGCAGGGGATTATCTCCCAGGTGCTGCTGCCGACCAAAAATGGCAGCGGGTTGGTGGCAGCCTGTGAGGTGATGGTGGTCACCCCTGCCGTACGCAATTTAATCCGCGAGGGTAAGCATTACCAGATCGGCAACATTATACAGACGGGCATGGATCAGGGCATGTGTTCTCTTGAGCGCAGCCTGGCAGATCTGGCCGCGAGAAATATCGTCAATGAAAAAACCGCAAGGATTAAGGCGCAGGACGTTAAGCTGTTTGAGCAGTATCTGGCGCTTTCTAAAAATAAAGGAGTGTAGAAATGAGCAAATACAAGGAGCTGTCCGGCACCGATCTGTCGGCGTTATCCCGGCAGCTGGCGCTTGTTATCGATTCGGATCTCTCGCTCAGCGAAGGGCTAGATCTGATACGGCAGCAGACAAAATCCAGAGCGGCTCAGCTGATGCTGGGACGTGCGGCGGCATCCGTCAGTGAAGGAGACTCGCTGTCTGAAGCCTTCGCCCGAGAAAGCGGTTTGCTGCCCGATTTTTACATTCAAATGATAAAGATGGGCAAGCAAAGCGGTAACCTTGTTAAAGTGCTCACGCGGATGGCCGACTCGTACGACAAAAATGCCAAAATTTCCAGCAAGGTGATGTCTGCCGTGACGTATCCGATCATATTGACTGTGCTGATGCTGTGCGTCATTGTGCTTCTGCTGACCGAGGTGCTGCCGATGTTTGACGATGTTCTCGCCTCGCTGGGCGGCGAAATGCCGGGGATTACGCGTGTTTTGATGTCTATTGGCGAATTCATCAGCACATATTTCTATTTACTGCTGGCGTTGGTGGCGGCCTGTCTCATTGCCGTTGTGATCATGCGCCAGAGCGACCGCGGCAATGAGTTGCTTGACGCGCTCAAGCTCAAGATGCCTGTCCGCAAGCATATCACCCGAAATATCTGCGGCGTACGTTTCGCGCGCAATCTGGCTATGCTGCTGCGCAGCGGCATCGGCATAGCTGCCAGCGTGCGCATGACCAGCGCGATTGTAATGAATGCCCGGATAGCCTCGCTGATCCGGCAGACGGCTGACCGCATTGAAAAGGGAGAAACGTTAAAGCAGGCGCTGTTGTCCCTCGGGCTGTTCCCCGGGGTGTTGCTGCGCTTGCTGGCCGTTGCGGAAAGCACCGGCCATACCGATGATATGCTGGATCGGGCTGCGGATGTATTAGAGGAAGAACTGGACGAAAGGCTGGTGAAGTTGACGACCGTGCTTGAACCCGCGCTGATCATCGTATTATCCCTTATAATCGGCGTCGTGCTCGTATCGGTCATACTGCCGGTCGCCCGCATCATGAATGCAGTGGGATAAAACCATGAAGAAACCGAGTCTGTCCATAATCACCATCATGGTCTCCCTCGCGGCTATTGCCATCGTAGCGGTATTCGTTTTATTGAGCATGCGCAGCTTCGGCCAGCAGCATGAGGGCAGAAAGGTCGGCCAGGTGCGCGATGCTGTGTTGAGCTACATCGCCCAATGCTACGCGCTTGAGGGTGCTTACCCCCCCAATTTGCAGTATCTGGAGGATAATTACGGTCTGATCATGGACACAGGGCGATACATTTACCATTATGATATGTTTGCATCCAATATGTTTCCGGATGTGAAAGTGCTCGTCATCAGCAGGGCAGGTGAATAGCGTGCATTCAAGAAGCAAGGTGTTTGCAATTGAATCCATCTCAGTGATGCTGGTGCTCATCCTCTTTGCGTTTGTCGTTTTCTTGCTGATCAGTTCTGGCTCACATGCTTATGATCACATAATTGATGAGAAAAAAACGACGGAGAGCGCACGTGTCGCCTATTCATATATCAACATGAAGATACGGCAGAATGATGTTGCCGGGCGTATCGCTGTCACGCAGACATCATTTGGCAGCACGCTCAGGATAGACCTTGACGACAGTGACTACTGTACATACATATTCTTCGCCGATGGCGGGCTGTTCGAATGCCTGACCTTACAGGAGACCGCACCTTCCGTGGAGGCTGCCAATCTGATAACACGGATCAGCGGCTTCAATTTGCAGCGCGAAGGCGCATTGCTGCGCATTTGGTGCGAGTGCCAGAGCGGCGGAGACACTCAGGTTATGGAAGGCGTGGTGAGCTTGCGCACATGAATAATAAAAAAGGGTTCACATTGATCGAAGTCATCATATCCATCGCCGCCCTTGGGATTATTTGCGCTGTCTTGCTGCGGCTCTTTGTGGTCGCGGGAGACACAAACAAGAAAGCCACGCATATGCAAAGTGCGCAGGTGGCCGTGATATCCACCGCTGAAACGCTGCTCGGTTCGGCCAGTATTGACGAAGGCATGGCGTCTTTGGGGCTTTGGGTCAACGATGGCGCGGCAAACGGCCGGTATACGCTGGTGCGCGACGCCTTTACCATTGTTCTCGACATCAATGAGATGCCGGGCAACTATCCCGGGGCTTTATACGCCTTGAGCATAACAGCCGTCGACAACAACAAGAAGCTTGCGGGGATTGAGACGGTAAAATACATCGGAGGCCAAAAAGAATGATCAAAAGGATATTGGCCTCAGAGAAAGGCGCCTCCTCTGTCCTTGTGATACTGCTGCTGCTGGTGTTGGTGGTGTTTGGCGTCGCCGCCCTCACAACAGCGTTGTCCGGGCTTCGGCTCGGGCTGAAGGTGGCTGATTGGAGCGAAGCTTATTACAGCGCTGAGGGAATTGCCGCGGTTCGATGGGCAGAGATTGACAGAGCGGTCCTCGAAGCCTCAAAGGCAGACCCTGACAGTTTTTTTGAAGCGTTGTCAACGCAGCTTTCCGATCAGGATTTTGAAACGACGCTTGAGTCATACGAGGAAACCATTTCAATATCATTTGATACCTGGAGTGGCGATATAGGATTACATGTAAGGCTTGAACTGGATAAGGAGGGTAACCGTGATTTGCGTGTGACGCAGTGGCGCCAAATACAGTAAATCAGAACAACCGACGGAACGGAAAAACACCGATGGAACGGGAAAATGAAATCAAAGGCTTTGTTTCTACTGCTGCTGGCCGTGACGTGTCTTGCATCAGCGAGCTGTTCAGACGGCAGTAAAATCGAGAATAAACATGATGGCAGCGGTATCGCGTTAGCGAGCGTGGAATCTGTGAAGAAAACGCCTGCTGCCGATATCGATGCGCTGTTTGACGCGCGTCTTGACGGACCTGTCTTGCCGCCATACCAAAAACCGGAGCAAGACATCTGTACGGATTATGCGGATACGGGCTTGCTGCGCATCTGTTATCAATCCGACAGTGACGCGCGCCTTAAGCTTCAGGTGATCAAGGACGGCAACTCCATACACTATAATCTTAAAGGCGACGGTAGCATCGAGGACTTCTCCCTGCAATTCGGCAACGGCGATTACACGGCGCGTATCATGCAAAATATCAAAGACGATGAATATTTCGTTGTGAAATCCAAATCATTTACCGTCACTCTGTTGGATGAGAACGCCGTATTCTTAAATTCGATTCAGAATGTGGATTGGAGCTATGATGATGCGCCCATCCGGGATGTTCGCCATATCGTATCCGAATCGCTGATCGGGCTTGAAGATGCGCGGCTGCTGCGTGGTTGTTCCACTGACCTGTATTTGTATATTATCAATAATATTGAGTACGACAGTTTAAAAGTTTTTAACCTGATGTATGACTATCTGCCCGATATAGAAAAAACCTATCTGGAAAACACCGGCATCTGTTATGATTATGCATCCTTGTTTGCAGCCATGCTGCGCAGTATTAATATACCGGCCAAGCTGGTGAAAGGGTATGCCGCCGAAAACCCGGAGGTCTATCACGCCTGGAATGAGGTCTACATAGACGGCGAATGGATCGTGATAGACACCACGCTTGACGCATCGCTTCCGCGTGATAAAGCCGTGATGAAAAAGCAGCCCTCGGATTACGCCAAGGTTAATGAATATTGATGCACGTTTGCAGCATCAACACGGATACCACGTATCATCAAATGATGTTCGGAGAAGAACACAGCTTGAGCCAGGATTATGACCCCGGCAACGTCTATACCGTGCCGTATATAACCCGAATGAATGCGAGATTGCCACGGTAGTGGAAACACTTAAGCAGAAAAAGGCGATCGTGAAAAGTTGTTGCAGCAATGAAATTGGCGACAGCATGATCGGTGGCTCGGAAGCGCTTTGCCTGACATACCCAGGAGATGCCGTTTTCTGCATGATGGAGAACGACGGGCCGACTTGTTTGATGGAGCCTATCTGAAAAACAACGCTTTCCACCCTGCAAGCGCTGTGATCACACGCTGCATTGTCTTCCACAATACGGGTGATTTTCGGGAAATTATTCCGATGCATGGCAGCAGAGGGAACTGCACAAACCCTAAGTCAAGGCTTCATGGGGTGCTGTCACTAAGCCCACTCCAGCTTACCGATAACCCATGCCGTCAGCTCGTTAAGAGAGGGATGGATCGCCATCGAGCTGGTGATGGGCGTATAGGTACCGCCGTGCGGGCACAGCGTGCGCGTACTCCTGAATTTGTTTGCGTATCGGCTCTTCTCGGCATCGGCAATGTGCTTTAAGTTGCACTTAAAGCCAGCGTTCATCAGGTACACAAAGGGCTGAAGCAGCACAGCCGCATGCGGCCCCGCGATGTGCGCGCCAACAATTTTTGCATTCTCATCCACGATCAGCTTGAAAAAACCGTCATCCGCATCACCGGGTCTGTACCCCATCGAAATCCCCCCGGCGATTTCGGAATAATGATTGCGTCCCACCATGATTTTTAATCCGGCAGCTTTGGCTTCGTTTTCTGTCAGCCCCACATGCGCAATCTGCGGATGGGTGAATACCGCCCACGGCACAGTGGCATAATCCGCCGCTTTGCGCTTTTCCGGCTTGTCAAACAGATTGTGAGCCACGATATCCGCTTCGTAATTGGCTTTATGCCTGAACTGATATTTGCCGTTGATATCTCCAAGCGCCCAAATGTGCGGCTGCGTTGTCTTAAGATGTTCGTCGGTAACGATCCAACCGCGTTCGTCCAGTTCAATGCCCGCTTTTGCCGCATCCAGCAGATCGGTGTTGGGCTGGCTGCCGGCTGCGATGAATATCTCCTGCGCCTCCACCGAGGTTTTGGCACCGGTATTGACATCGGCCACCTCCACACTTTTTAAACGTCCCGCTTTTTTTACGGATACCATGCGGCTGTCCGTCAGCACCCGAATGCCCGCGTCTGCAAACTGCCTTTGGGCAAAAGCGCTGATTTCCTCTTCCTCTGTGGCAATGATCCGCGGCTGTATTTCCACCAGCGTTACCTTCGTGCCAAATGCCGAGAATATATGCGCAAATTCAGCGCCGATGGCGCCGCCGCCCAATATCACCAGGCTTTTGTACGGCTTGTTGGGAAAACTGTCCCCGAAAAACGTCTCAGCCGTCACATAGCCCGCCTCTTCAATCCCGTCGATGGCCGGAACCAGAGACCGGCCGCCCGCCGCCACGATAAACTTGTCTGCCTCAAATTCGGTTTCTCCGCCGCTGGTATGAGCGACCTTCATGGTATGCGGGGCGGTAAATGAGCCGGTGCCTTTAAACATCGTCAGCTCATCAATTCCGCTCAGGCTCTCTTCAATATCCCTGTGCTGATCAATCTGGTTCCAGATCCGCTGCCGCAGGCCGTCCCAATCCACATGCGCAGCGCTAAGGTTCACGCTCGCTTTGCCTGCGCGCTGCGTTTCTCGAATCAGGTCTGCCGGGTACACCATCATCTTGGTGGGGATGCAACCCTTCGTCAGGCACGTGCCGCCCAGCTTTGAGTGCTCCACCAACGCACATTTTAAACCGCTGTGCAGCGCTTTTTCGAGCACGATCAGCCCTGCGCCGCCGCCGATTACTGCGATATCGAATTTTTGCATATGCTCTCCTGACAGATATCAAATGTTTGATACGCCGACATCTCTGATGCTGCTTGTTTCGGCCTGCTGTTATGCGACCAAATATAATCAAGTATCATGACCGCCAGATACGCCGCAAATATGATGATGGCGACCAAGAGAAACACCCTGTTGATAATAAAGAACACGGGGACGAGAATAAGTATCAGAAAAACCATGGACATGACGATCCTTAATGCCCTGACAACAGCCCTTCTTACTGTCAGCGTCTGAGCTTTGTTCGATGCCAGCGCGCCTCCAGTCATCAATAATGCCGGCCCGGCCACCGTAACAGCGGTGAGAAGCCCTGCTGCCAGCATCACTATGCCAGCCGCTTTTCTGTGCTTTTTCACCAGCACGCTACCCAGAAAACCTGCCATACCGCCCGCCGTGCCGACATACCCCAACACGCGTGGCCATGCATGATCAGCCGCACCAAACACGATCAGCATTGATACGGCCAACGCAAGCGTACCGCCCATCAGCCCCAGCGTTACGGAAGCGCCCTCGATGATGTTGCGACCCAATCGATTGTTTATCGTGGCCAGCGCAGCGATACCCATACACACACCCGCCGCCATCATTGACAGCAGCATCAACTCATACCATCCCAGCCATCTCATACAATTTCCCTTCTGCGACGCCGTTAATTCTGCGCTCCCCGACCTAATCATTCATGACAGTCCATCCGTTATCATTATACTGCCTTATATGCGGTATGCCAATGTTTACCTTGTCCATTTTTCTCCGGCATGGAAAAAGCGCCCCGGTGGAGCGCCTCTTCCAGATACCGGGATTATTCTCTCGTATATCTCTTCTCGAACCCGATCACATCATAATAATCCGGCTCGCCATATTTGTCCAACGGCACTGGGTTCTCCACAGGAATGTATTGCACATCCTCATCCGACTCCCTCAGCCTGAACCCTTCACCATCCCAGTTGTCCATATGCAGCTTGGTTCCGTCCTCGAGCTCATAGTTGTAAGTCAGGCCGGCTTCATGAAAATTCCTTCTCACAATGTCTAACATGGTTGACCTCCTTTTTAGCATTCTACCCAAAATGTGTGCTTCTTTTTCGTACTGCAAACACAACCCGCCGATATTGGGTCCATCAATGAAGCGTCTTAATCGCTGCTACAGCCTGCAGTATCTTATGACTTTGCGCCACTCTTTGGTTGTATTTTTGGATCTTTTTTTATACTTCGCCGCAATATTTTTGTTTTCCTGCATTGTGTAAATAATAACGATGATGTTAATTATTTAACGATCATTCATGCTTTGCAGCTGATGATAAAAAGAGCAGCTGCATTCATGATTTCTCAGTTTAAACATAGCCCCCGACAAAAAGATACAGTATCCCCTCTTTATCACCACCACCATCCGTGGTATAATAATACTGATAGCGAGGAGGACTTTGCATTGGGTGTCATCACCATATCCCGTCAGCGCGGCAGCTTTGGCAGTGAAGTCGCCGCGGCGCTGGCACAAAAGCTGGGTTATGAGCTTATTACCGGCGAAACCATTGTCGCCGCCTATCTTAGTGAAGCCACAGCGCATGAGCGTCACATGCTGACAGAGAGCGCCAAATTTTATTTAACGCCTTCTTTCACGGGGGAATCCTTTATAGAGCTGTTATCCCGCCGCATCAGAGACCATGTGAAGTCTCATCCTGCCGTCCTTGTCGGCTTCGGCTCTCAGGCGATATTCGCGGGCGTCAAGGATGCGCTGCATATCCGAATATACGCGCCCAAGCCCGTTCGCATATCGCGTATTAAGAAGCAGTATCGCGTTTCTGAGGAGCAGGCCGGGCAGATACTGACGCTGGCCGACCGCAAGCAGCAAAAGTTTTACAGCACACTCTTCGGGTTGGAACTGAGCGACGCCTCGCGCTACCACTTGATGCTCAACACCGCATCATTGAGCGTTGACGAATGTGTTGCGGCCATCATCGCGCTCAAAGTTCAGCATGAGCTGCGCCATCAAATCGAACAGGAAGCACGCGAGGACGGCGGTCACTGCAACGTGTCCGATGTCCCGCTCATGAAGAATCAGTCCGAAGCGGAATTTGCCCGGCTCCTCGACATGTATCATATAGACTGGATCTACGAGCCCAAAACGTTTCCTGTGGAATGGGACGCGGGCGGCCACGTCATCTCCGCATTCAGTCCGGACTTCTATCTGCCCAAGTTCGATACGTACATTGAGCTGACCACAATGAATCAGAAATATGTAACCGCCAAAAACAAAAAAGTGAAGCGCTTAAAGGAGCTGTACCCTGGCATCAACATTAAACTGGTATACAAAAAAGATTTTAGTTCGCTGGTTGAACGCTTCCATTTATCCAGGGAGAATTAACGTATGGAACAGCCGCATATTCTTCGTACTGCTTTCAGTGAAGAAACGCTAAAATGCCGCATCAGGGAACTCGGCGTTCAGATTACTGCCGACTACAACGGTAAAGACCTGGTTCTCGTCGCCGTGCTGAAAGGCTCGCTCTACTTCTTCGCCGATTTGTCACGCGCAATCTCCTCACCCCTCCAGACGGACTGCATCGCTATCGGCATGTATGCGAACACCACCAGCCAAACCGGGGTGGTGCGCATCACCAAGGATCTGGACCTCGATATCACCGGCAAGCATGTGCTGATCGTGGAGGACATCGTACGCACCGGTCTCACTCTCGGTTATCTTGTGCAAAACTTAGAGTCGCGCAGCCCGAAAAGCGTCAAGGTATGCGCGCTGTTCATTAACCCGGCTCAGCAGCTCATTGACATCCCCATCGCCTATCAGGGCTTCACCGTGTCAAACGGATGGCTGATGGGTTACGGCATGGACGTCTCCGAGCAGTGGCGGCACCTGCCCTACGTCGTGGAAATTGAACGTGCTGTTAAGTAAGCCGTCTTTTCCCTCCCTTATGACCGGCTATGGCGGCAGCACATCCTGCCGAATGCAAATATAAGATTCGTAAAGCTGCTAAACGTGGCATCCGCATGCAAGCGTCTGATTATAAAAATCCTTTTTGACTGCAACATGAAAGTTAACGCAAAAAAAGAAGCTCCAGCGAACCCTTGTCGAAGCGTTACACCTTGCGGCCACTTTTAGCAAACTTTTAAGCCCTGCAAACTGATCCTGAAACTCTCGATCCACCTTGGTTTTGGCCATCGCCTCAATCCCGGCTTCTCTTCGAGCCCCTAACCAACCTGCCTAACCCGCGTCCTCCTTCGCCGTCGTTCCTGCAGAAGCTTTACCTCTGCATTACACCCTCGCTACTGTCGGTCGCATTTGCTTTCCGCACTTTTGGTGCGGCTGCCGTCCGCCTGGTCTGCAACACTCTCCTTGGTATTCCCTGGAGCGTGTTTATACTATAACAGCCGATACTTAAAAAATCAAACTGCGCATTATTTAAAAAAGGCGGATAATCCCCGATTATTCGGGCAAATATCCGCCTCGCTTTTGTTTCCTGTTAATATCAAAAAGTTTTAGTTTTTATTTGACCTTTTTTTCACCAGTCGACGGGTACTAAGACAGCTGCCCGCTCTCCTCTCTTTTCTTCGGATGTTTTAAGAACGCCGTCAGCAACGCAGCCACCAAGGCGGCGCCGGATGCGATCAGGAAAGGCACCAGGAAACCGCCCGAAAGCTCCTTAAAGTAAGCCGCGATATATGACGACGCCACCGCGCCCACACCAAAGCCCAACAGCACCATGCCATAGTTCACACCCATGTTCTTGATACCAAAATAGTCTGCCGTCAGCGCCGGAAAGGTGCCAAGGAAGCCGCCGTACGAGAAGCCAACCACTGCGATCAGCACAAACACCAGATATCCGGGCGCAATTGCCGCGAACGGTATCGCCACCGCCGCAATGATCATCAGCAGTATCAGCGTCTTTTTACGCCCCAACTTATCAGACACCCAGCCCCAGAACAACCGGCCGGCCGAATTAAAGCCTGTGATGAGCATCACTCCCACCACCGCAACTTCTGGCGCGAGCCCCTGGTCAAGACCCAGCGTCTTGGCAAATGGAATGACCATCAAGCCTGCGGTACAGGCCAACAGCATCGCGAGAGTAATCATGTAATACTGCGGTGTTTTCAATGCCTGTCCGGGTGAAATGTCCTGTACGTGCGGTGCGTCCGCCTTCTTCACAGGCGGTGTCCAACCCACAGGGGCAAAGTCGATCGGCGGGTTTTTGATGATCAGACCACAGATCACCGTTACGGCCAAAAATACCAGAGAGAACCACTTAAAAGTATCGAGCACACCCACACTGTTGATCAGCGCATTGGCCACCGGTGTAAACACGAGGCCGCCGAACCCGAGCGCTGACACGATGATGCCGGTGATCAGCCCACGCTTATCGGGAAACCATTTCTGGCACACCGCAATGGTGGTCGTATACGTCATGCCCATGCCAAAACCGCCCGCCACACCGTACGTGAGCCAAAGCAGCCAGGGTTTCTCAGGCGACGCAAAACCGGCAAAGAAAAAGCCTGCCGCGAGTATCAACCCGCCGATGATAAGCACCGGCCGCGGAGACAGCTTATCTTGTATCTTGCCGCCAATCATGCTGCCAAACGTCAGAATTCCCAGCAGCAGCGAGTATGTCAGCGCCGCGTCTGTCTGCGCCCATCCAAGCTCCACCACCTGGGGCTGAAACACACCCCAGATATACGCAGTCCCAAGGCAAAGCTGAATCGCGATGCCTGCTATCACGGGTATCCATCTGTTGTAGATCTTTCCTGTTGCTTCCATTCTGCTATCCTGCCTTTAATAAATTAGAGTATAAAAAGAACGATATTACGACGATTATGCCATGTTTAATACTTCTGTGTCAATGATTCTGCCGGAATTTATATCAAATGCTGTTTGATACTTCACTTCCGTTTTGTCGGCTCTCAAAACCTTGAAGAATCAGTTTGCAGAACACCCCTTATCTTCAAGTCATGCACATGAAAGAAAGACAGGCTTGTATCCAATCATCATCAAACACATGCTTTGTGACAGCATTATTGACTCAACTTTTGGTGTTAGATTAAAATCTGTTCGGAATCATTATTGATTTTATAGGATAATTAGGCTATAATATAACTAACAGAAAAAGACAAGAAGGAGGGAAAGACCATGAATATATCATACCAAACGATGGCCTATTCCACCGGCGGCCGAAACGGCCATGTGCGGGTGGATGGTACACCTATTGATTTTGAAATGGCATTGCCCGCAGAGATGGGCGGCAACAAAAAAGAAGGTGTGAACCCCGAGCAGCTTTTTGCGGCAGGATATGCAGCTTGCTTCGGCAGTGCGCTGCAGCATGTGATCCGCGTCCGTAAGCTTGACATTCCCGCTCCGGATGTGCAGGCCTCTGTCGGCATTGGTCGCAATGACGCCGGCAACTTCCAGCTCGAAGTAGATATCGTGGCTGTCGTGGACACCATTGACGAAGCACTGGCGGACAGCATTGCACAGGAGGCACATACCGTATGCCCATACTCGCACGCAACGCGCGGCAATATTACCGTCAGGGTATCGGGACGCACGCGTTGACAGGCGACACGTGACCACATAGCACTTTCTGAAAGCGCCGGTTCAATGAGACCGGCGCTTTCACAGCATTCTAAGCCCTTCTGCCCGTGCATTATGGGATGAATACCCTCACTCTTTGTGCGGATATCATTGCGCCGCACACATTTTCGCCGTTCCCCAGACATACCGCCAAACGTTTAAGCTTTTAAGCACGCTTCATCCAACGGAGAATACTTTGAGTGATAAACGCACATTATGATGTTAATGAATATATATATCTCAAGGGGGTGAAGCTATGTATAGCTGGGATTCCTGCTGCTGCTTTAGAAGGCGCAATATATGCTGCTGCTGGCGTTCAGATATCTGTTGCCGCCGGAGGTGCTGCTGTCGCTGTGGATGCTTCTGTTGCTGCCGCTGCCAACGCTGGGGCTGTTAATCAAACGCGGCAGCAATTCTTGGCCTGGCCGGCCAAAAGGCTCGCTTATGTAAGCGAGCCTACATCCCCATCAGTATCCCATAAATATTCCCGTTTCTTGTCGTCTTCTTCACAAAGCAAACAAACATATATTTTTTTCTTTATTATTGTCACAGCCATGCGTCACTGAATATACATATGTATAGGGGGTGAAGCTCATGTGTCTTAGAACTCGTCTCTTTGGTAAAGGCGTAAAGAAAAAGGTCATCACAAGAAGTTTCCACCGTTCGATAACCGGCTATCGAAAAAGCCGCTGCATCCGCTGGTTTTGGCTGCGTTGTCCCTACGATTTCGAACCGGCTTATGCGGAAAAAAACGAATCAGGTAAAACAAAAGATCAGTCTTAAAGCTGGTGATGCTTTAACTTTGGCTTACAGCCCTTGAACGGGTTGGCTCGCTGCGGTGGCGAGCCATACATGCCGGTTCACCCCCGATACAAAGCTGTCCGTAGCTGGCTTTTCATTCTCCGGCGTCGTATTCTGTATTCCCCAACACAAACTTGACCTCATACGGCAAATCGCCAATGCTCGAATTGAACCCAGTACGTTACGGCGTTGAAGCATAGCCTAAATAACGGTTATCTATCCAAATGCTTGTACATTATCGCGCTTTAATGTATAATATTTCTATTATTAGTAACAAACGGAGGTGTAAAAGCTGTGTTGCCTGTATTTATATCCGGAGTATTATTGTCTGTACTTGCCGCCGTTCTGTTCTTGTTCAGGGAGTGGCTGACCAAGTCAAGAAAAACGAATAAACTCTTAAGGCAGTGTCAGGTGAAAATGCCACATGATGGTATGGCCGTATTTTACTATAACAGAAGGTTGTATGACAAAACCAAATACATCAAGCTCAGAGCCCAAACCATTATAGACCTTCCGGTATCGGAGATATGCAAAGGCCGGCTTGAAGCCGCCAAGCTCTATAATCAATACCGCGATAACGAATTTTTACTTGCAGAAGTCAGATCATACGACATGGCGCTGGATCTGCATGACTACGGCAAATAATCATCGCTCTCGCCAAGATGCTTGACAGCGGCGTGAATGTGGCATTTTTCTTTACATTACTTGGCTCATGTCCAAGCCCAACACATGAAAAAGCTTACGGTCTGGCAAACCTTTTGGTTGTATAGACGGGTTACCAGAATAAGCCTGCCTTATCACATTACTTGACAAAAGCGCACCGCTTTCTGTCACCCACGGTGCGCTATCTGCTTCAGTCCTGCTTCTCCTCATCCTGGGCGCGTATCACGTTGCGGCGTATCTTGTCGCTTGTCGTCTTGGGCAGAGATGCCACGAAATCCACAATACGCGGATACTTGTATGGTGCGGTGGTGCGCTTCACATGTTCCTGAAGCTCCTTCTTAAGCGCGTCGGACGCCTCATAGCCCTTCGCCAGCACAATGGTGGCTTTCACCACCTGCCCGCGCACCGGGTCAGGCGCGGCGGTCACCGCGCACTCCAGCACTGACGGGTGCTCTAAAAGCACGCTCTCCACCTCAAACGGCCCGATGCGGTAGCCGGAGCATTTGATCACGTCGTCGCCGCGGCCCACAAACCAATAATACCCATCGGCATCGCGCCATGCCATGTCGCCTGTGTTATACACGCCATCCTGCCACGATCTTTTTGTCGCGATCTCGTCCCGCCAATAGCCGTGGAACAGACCCAGGGGATGCTGCTTGTCGGTATCACGAACCACAATGGATCCCACCTCGCCGTCCTCGCACGGGTTGCCGTCCGCGTCCGCAAGGTCGATGTGATACAGCGGCGACGGTTTGCCCATTGAGCCCGGCCTTATTTCGAACCAAGGAAAATTGGCCAACAGCACCGACGATTCCGACTGCCCGAAGCCCTCAAACACGCGCATGCCCGTCATTTCCTCCAGCCTGCGGAACACCTCGGGGTTAAGCGGCTCACCCGCCAAACTCGTATGCTTGATAAATGAAAAATCGTAACCCGACAAATCTTCCTTGATCAGGTAGCGGAAAATCGTTGCCGGTGCGCAGAACGTTGTGGGTCTGATACGCATCAGCGCATCAAGCAGCCGGCTGGGTACAAACTTCTCGGTATCGTAGGCGCCGATAGCCGCACCGCAA
>CAZNVX010000003.1:3711-20969 GCA_964576225.1 uncultured Christensenellaceae bacterium | reverse complement strand
GTGGCGGCGCAGATGGTGCTGCCGCTGTCGCTGCTGGCGCTGGCTGTGCTGGCGGTTATACACATCAAAAAGGATGTGCCGCGCTTGTTGCTGCTGTTTGCCGGGGCGTCGGCGTTCTACTCCATACGTCTGCTCGCGGTGGGCTGGATGCCCGCCCTGCTGGTGCTGGCCGCTGGGCTGCTCGCGTGGGTGTTCGAGACGCGGCGTCAAAACGCGCTGGCCGCAGATGCGCCGGCCGTGCGCGTGAAAAGCGTGATGCTGACGGTGGCGGGCGTGCTCGCGCTGCTCTACACCGCGTATCAGATAATGAGCACCATATCGTCTGCCATGGCGATGGCCGGAATGGGCGGTGACGGCACCTATCAGTTTTTCTACGGGCTGGGCGATATCGTGAGCGGGGGCTGCACGGCGGCGTTCTGCTTTCTGAAAAGCCGCCCGTCCAGCGTGTATCACCGGATGTTCTTTATCGGCATGCCGGCGGTGCGCGCGCTGCAGGCCCCATTGTGGATCATCGCGCTGCTGCGGTATGAGGGCATCCCCGCGATGACCTACGTGCGGTTCGGCGCGGAAGGGGCGGCGGCGATCGCGCTCGTGCTGCTGGTGATCGTCCATGCCGTCAAGACGCGCATAAAAGCCGCGCCAGCCGAACCCGAAGCGGAAGACGCAGAATAAAAGCGAAACGGCTCAATCAACGAGTCGTATATATATATTGGACAACTGAATGGGAGGCATGACTTGCTGGTGCGGTCTGCGCCTATGAGCTGTTGCATCTTGGCTTCCGTTCCGCCGCAAATCAGACCAAGGAGATATTTAACGATCTTTTCGGCGATTCAGCAACAGGCTATACCGGCGAATCCGCCCCGCAATAAGCAAGCGGGGCTTTTTGCATGTGCGGCGGTTGCGGCGTCAGGCAGAGCGGGTGTACAATAATGCGGGACGGGCGTGCTGCCTGCCCCCAAAGAATATTTTAGGGAGACACGATGTTTAAGCAAATACTGTTCGACGCTGATAACACGCTGTTCGACTTTGACCAGATGGAGCGCAATGCGTTCGCGGATACGATGCGGGCGTTTTCCGTACCGTACGACGACGCGCTGTACAGCCGCTACCGGGAGGCCAACCGGCTGCTGTGGCTGGAGTTCGAGCAGGGGCGCTCCGACAGGGAGCAAGCGCTGGCACAGCGGTTCACGGTGCTGCTGGACGGCATGGACATCGACGGCGCAGACATGAACCGGCTCTATCAGTATAACCTGGCCGAGCACACGGTGATGATGCCCCACGCGCTGGAGCTGTGCGAGGCCTTGAACGGTTTGTTTGAGCTGTCCATCGTGACCAACGGCGTGGGGCCCACGCAGCGGCGCAAGCTGGAGCATACGCCCTTGGCGCCGTGTTTCCCTCGTCAGTTCATATCGGAGGAGATCGGCGTCTCAAAGCCAGACGTGCGGTTTTTCACGCATGTGCTGAACGCTCTGGGCAATCCGGACCGCGACGAGGTGCTGATTGTGGGGGACTCGCTGACCTCCGACATACAGGGAGGCATGAACGCGGGGATCCGAACATGCTGGCTGAACCGCGATGGCGATAAAGTCCCCGGAGGTTACCGCGTCGACTACGTGATCGGCGGCCTGCGCGAGCTGGAGGGCATACTGCTGGGGTGAGCCAAACGGGAGACGTTCAAAATGAAACAGGGCTATGCGCACAATATGGCGTAGCGTTGTTTCATCGTGAAGTTAACGGGTGCTGCTGATCAAAAGGACCGTGCGTTTCCAAGAGGATAAATACACGGTTGTTGGGGGCGGGAAGGGGCACGCGCCATCACATAGGCACAATCCCATATATATACGTCGTAGATATAGCCGGAGCGAATATAAGGCCAAGCCGGGCAAACGTGGCGCGGTCACAAAGAGGCTGGAAGCCGCGTCCGTATTGGCTTGATGGCACAGCGTTATTGGCGTATAATGGCAGTGACTGAGAACCGTGCAGAAATTAAAACGATGTGACATTAGGAGCTTCACAGGAGGACAGACACCATGGCGGAAACCTTTTTTGTATCGCTGGACGTACAGAGCGCTATCCGCGTGATTGACGACGCGGTGGTGGGCGGCAGCATCACGGGCGAGCGTATCGACCATTACGGCGCGCAGGCACCGGGCGGCGGCGGCTTTGCCGTGCTGGTGTATGAGAAGCACTATACCCGTGCGGGCAACCGTCTCACGCTCACGGTCACGCTGGACGATTTGACAGGCCGCACACGGGTGCACTGCGTGGGTGGCGGCGGAGGCGAAGGCCTGTTCCGCTTCGACTGGGGCGCATCCAAAAGCTTCGCGAACGTGGCGCAGCAGGCGCTGTCGCCGTGGCGGGTGTAAGCCGCTAGGCCATATCCTGCTGCGCGATGGGCGCACCCTCGCGCACGGTGATACGGTTCTTGCCGCTGTTTTTGGAGATATAGAGCAATCTGTCGGCGAGCTCCTTGAACGCGTCTGCACTCATGCCGATGCCCAGCTCCGCAATACCGATGCTGAGCGTGACGCCGAACGTGCGGCCGGCAGATTCGAACACCAGGCCGGAGACCTCCATACGCAGCCGCTCGGCAATCGCGGCAGCCTGCACCGCGTTGGTGCCGGGCAGCGTGATCACGAACTCGTCGCCGCCGTAACGGCAGCAGGCGTCGGAGCGGCGGGTGCATTTGAGCAGCGCGCGGGACACAGCCTTGAGCACGTCATCCCCCGCGGCGTGACCCATCGTATCGTTGATGGTCTTGAAACGGTCCACATCGATCATCATCAGGCACAAAGGCCGCCCGGCCGTTCTCGCGTGACGGATCGCTTTTCTTAAATGCTTTTCGAAATAATGCTTGTTGCACAAGGCCGTCAGCGCGTCACGCGTGCGGTATTTGACGCGACTGGCGTAAAGCCGGTGCACCACGAACACTGTCAGCAGCAGTATCACCGAAAAGCTGAGGAAAATGATAAAGCTGATGCCGGACATCAGGCTGTCCGCATCGGATAGTGCGAACTCGACGACGACCAACCCGACAGGCGTGTCGGCAGCAGGGTCATTGATGGGCGCATAGCCCACCAGGTATTCCCCGAGTGCATGGTCATGCAGCACATCGAAGGCCGATTCCACGCCGTCGTCAAACACGCTGATCTCCTCGTCGGTCATTTCGTTGGACATAAACCTGTCGGGCGGCATTTCATCCGGCCGGAATACAAAGCCTTTCTTTTTGTCCGACACCCTTTTTTCGATGTAGATTTCAGCGGCGCCGGTGGCCACACTGATCTTTTTGAGCAGCGCTGTGATTTCCATGAGATACTCGTCGCTTAAGGGGCTTGTCATCGGCGGCGGCACGCCCTGCGACGCGCTGCCGCCGTTGGCAGCCGCGTGCGCGGAGAGCCCACCGCTTCGCGCGTCGAAGTCATCATAAGCGCCGGGTTCCGGGCTGTCCTCATCGAGGAAGCCGTCGTCAAACAGCTCATCATAATAAGGATCGTAGGCCGGGTCGTAGGCCGGGTCGTTGTAATACAGATCATAGGAATAGCCGCTATCGGGTTGTTTGACGGTATTTCCGTCGTCACCCGGCTCATTGTTGTCGGGAGAACCGGCCGGCGCGTCCTCCCCGGCGGGTAAGTATACGTAAGCGGGCAGCTGCGCGAATTTTTCGATATCCTTTTCGATAAAGGCAGCAGCCGTGACAGCAATGTCAAGCGCGTTGTTGCTAATCTCGCTGACGACAAGACTTCTGGCGTTCATGTATATGAAATAGGCCGGCACGGCGAGGGCGCACGCGGTCATCAGGAAAATCACGATCAGTATCAGCAGGCCTCTTGCGAATCCGGGCATACAGCCTCCTTGTGTGCGTTGATGCAAGCGGGTCTGCTTATTTCATCGTCATTATCCGGCCGGGGCTTTAAACGGATTTGAAAAGCAAGAGTGAGGAAAGATGCTCCGTGTGAAAAACGAAGATTCTCAATATATAGCGCTCTGTAACGCACTTGACAATTATGCTATAAATTGCCGACGCTTCTGACATATAACAGATGGCCAATGGGACAAAATAAAATTGTTCATTGTCAGGAGAGTATTAATGAGTCAGCAAGCGCAACAGACACAGCCAGCGCGGCGCAGGCGCGCCTATGTGAGCATCTGGGGAACCACGCAGATGCATCTTCGAAGCCCTGTCATTATCGGGTTTTGGTCGGCTATCTTTCCCGGTATGGGTCACTTGCTGCTCTCCAAATACATAAGGGGCTTTATACTCTTTGTGTGGGAAATTGTAATCAATCTGATGGCCCATCTTAATCTTTCAATTTTTTACACGTTTACGGGTGAGTTTGAACTGGCCAAACAGGTGCTGGATTTAAGGTGGCTGATGCTGTATATCCCGGTGTATCTGTTCACGATATGGGACAGCTACCGGACGGCAACGGATCTGAACAACCAATTTGTTCTGGCCGCGCGGGAGGATGCCGAGGTCAGGCCGTTTGTGCTGCACCCTTTGGGCTTAAACTATCTTGACAAAACCTCTCCCTGGACAACTGTGGTGTGGTCAATGATAACACCCGGCGCCGGACAAATCATCATCCATCGCATCGTCGTGGCTTTTTTCCTGGTAGCCTGGTGGACGGCAGTCGTCTATTTTTCGAGGGTTCTTCCCGCCATCCATCAGACAGCTCTTGGGATGTTCGAGAAGGCCAAGACCATCGTCGATCCGCAGTGGCTGCTTAACATACCCTCCCTCTATTTTTTCGGCATTTACGACGCATATACCAATGCGGTGGAGAGCAACAATCTATATCAGTGGGAGCAGGCAAAGTTTTTGAGACGGCAGTATCAAAACGCCGCATTCCCGATACCCTTGCGAAAAAGGAGTGACAAGATGTATATCGTATCGAATTTTGAGTATTCCAACAAGCTGGAGATGGCCATCACCGCCATCGAGAAGAAAGGAATACCCAAGCAGGATATTCTTGCCGTGCCAATGGACAAAAAAGCCGACGATAAGATGCTGGTGGACCGGACGCATTCATCCGACAGCGTCAGCATGTTTGATGTGCCGATGATACTGGCCGCGCTGTTCGCGCTGTTCGGGCTGATCTACGGCTTTTTGCTTGAATGGGGCCCCATACTCTGGGCGCTGATCGGCACGGGGGCGGGCTTTGGCGTCGGCGTGCTGATCAAGCTGTATACCATGCGCAAGCGCAAGGCCAAACAGCAAGGCAAAACGGCCGAGGTTGTGCTGATCGTCGCGTGTGATGAAAGCCGGCTGCAGATGGTGCAGGACACGCTCTGGGCGCATGCGGCGCTCGGGGTCGCAAAGCTGGATATCGATTAGCCTCGGAACTAAAATATTTTATTTTTTTTTCGGATATTGCTGTTGAATTTGCGAAAAATATCATTGCATGGTAAACCGGTCCGTAACGGAATTTGCCTTACAGAGGGGAAGTATGGGCAGTTCGGAAGCTATGTTGGAAGAGATCATCAGGCTCAACGAGCAGGTTCGGGATTTATCCTTTGAGCATTATTTCACATATCAGCTGTTCAGCTGGGTGTGGTGGCTCAACATCGCCATGCTGATTGTGCCTCTGATTGTTTGGTGGAGGACGGTAGACAAGACACGGCTGCTGGAGATTTGTGTGGTGGGGCTGCTTATGTGTATCTCCGCCGCCATTCTGGACGTTACCGGCACCGAATATGTGTTATGGGATTATGGAGTGAAGGTTGTGCCGCGCGCGGCGCTTCTGCTTCCGGTCGATTACGTGATACTCCCGGTCATACTGATGCACGTTTACCAAAATTATTCCACATGGGGCAAATATCTTATCGCAGCCGTTGTAGTCGCGCTTTTAAAATCCTTTGTGGCCGAGCCTTTGGCCGTGCTGATCGGGCAATACAGGCTGATTCGTTGGGAATACATCTACTCAGTACCGATCTATATTGCGCTGTATATCATCATCAAGTTTATGTTGGAGCGCTTTAAGAAAGTTCAGAATATAGCGCTAGAGAAATCAAACAAATCTGATGAGCAGCCAGACAAAAAAGCTTGAACAACAAGACAACTTTTGAAAAAAATCCGTGACAAACAGAATGGGTTGTGCTGACGCCCTGAGTAAACGAACCGTCACCAAATCTTGTAATGCAGTCCCAATAACTGGACAGCAGGGATGATAATATCATATTCGTCCGGGGCGCCGCGGCGCCGTCATCTCCCATCTGTACTTGTATTCAAAGTTCAGTCGAACCCCGCGCCGCGCCCGGACGCGGTTTTTGCCCAAATAGGGCTTGTTGCAAGGCAACCTGACCCGCTGCCGCACATAGAATAGAGTATCAAAATCTGTGTGAGGTAACTGTATGGAAGGCGAACATATCCGTCATCTGTTCCCCGGCAACAACACCAGCCTGGGGTTTTACTCGTATTATGCGTACATACTGCCGCAACGGCAGGCCAATCGCATCTATTGCTTAAAGGGCGGCCCCGGCACGGGCAAATCCACGTTTCTTAAGCGCATCGGCAAGGCGATGAGCGAGGCGGGCTACGGCGTCGAATACATGCACTGCTCGTCGGATCCGGACTCGCTGGACGGCCTGGTGATCCCCGCGCTGCGCGCCGCGCTGATCGACGGGACGGCGCCGCACGTGACCGACCCGGTGCATCCGGGCGCGGTGGACGAGATCATTAACCTTGGGGAATACTGGGACGGCGACGCGATCAGGCTACACCGCGAGCCCATCATGCGGCTGACGGAGCAAATCGGGCGGCTGTTCAAACGGGCGTATAAATACATCGGCGCGGCCAAGAGTCTGATGGACGATATCGTGGAAACCTTTGAGCAGGCCACCGACATGGCGGGCGCACCCAGGCAGGCGCAGCGTATCATTGAGCGGGAGATGTGGAAGGAGCCGGTGGATGGGCGGCTGGGCAGTATCCGTAAGCTTTTTGCCACCGCCATCACGCCCGCGGGCATCGTGCATCATCTGGATACGCTGTTCGACCATGACTACAAGGTCTACTCCATCAAGAACATCTGGGGCGTGGGCGTGCATGACCTGCTCACACGGCTGGGGACGGAGGCTGTGTGCCGCGGGCTGGACACCGAGATGTTTTACTGCCCCGTGATGCCCGAAACGCGTATTGAGCATGTGCTGATCCCCGAGTTGAAGCTGGCATTCGTGTCGGAGAACCGTTATTTCGAGCTCAAGAACCACCGGCAGGCCATCATCGACATGACGCAGTACACCGACCTGGCCGCCATAGAGCCGCAGAAGGCCGTGCTGGAATTCGATATTGGGAGCTTCCAGTCGCTGCTGGAGGAGGCTGTGGGAACATTGGCGCAGGCCAAACGCCTGCACGACGAGCTGGAGCAGTATTACGTGCCGCATATGGATTTTGAGGGCGTGAAGAAGAGGGGAGAGGAGGTTTGCCGCCGGATACTGGAGCTTGCAGAAAACAGTGCCGTTTTACACGGTAGATATTGACGATAACCCCATATATAGTGGTATAATACAGAAAGCGGGAGATTCGGCAACCCTCTGTTTGTGCGGATGGCAGGCCGCATTTATCAAACAACGGCGGTGACAATATGAGCTGTGAAACGATGAGCGAAGAGGTACTGGGAGAGTATACCGCGAAGGCGCACGGCGGCCGCATCAACAGCTATTCGGTGGATTTTTCCGCCCGTGAGCTGCGCATCGACACGGAAAAGGACGGCGCGCGTACTGTGCTGCGTTTTGAGGGTCTGCTCGCGCACCAGTTTGAGCACGCCATCAACGACAGCGTGCTATACGACGTGGCGGAGGTGCCGCTGGGTGACTTTATTGCCGACGAAAAGAAAAGGCTGGTTAAGGCGCTCAAATACGGCTTTCCCGCGCCGGTGGGCGGCAGCCTGATCGGGCTGAGGCGCAAGCTGCGCGAAAAGAATTACAAGGTGTTCAGCATCCGCGCATGCGTGGGGCTGTGCGGCTATGTGATCGCCAAGAGCGTGCACGCGGACACCACCATCGAATAACGCCCGCAACAGCTTGGACCAGGGAGACAAATGGACACATTAAACGACCATATCCGTGCATACACAGCCCAGCTGGTTCTGGGACATATACAGAAGGCTTACAAAGGCATCATCGGCTTTATGACAGAGCTCAAGGCATATCTGGAGCACAGGCACGCGGATTATGTTTCCGGTGCGTTGTACTTCGGATATATGGATATAACGTATTTTGCGTTTACGCCCATTGTTTTGAAGCAAAAAAAGCTGAAAATCGCGATCGTGTATCTGCACGGGCAATCACGGTTCGAACTATGGCTGGCCGCCGAAAACAGAAAAATACAGTCGGCCACCATCGCACTGCTGAGCGGGAAAAACATCGGCGCCTTTAAGCTGTCTGCCGCCGGGCCCGGTGTGGATTCAATTATCGCCTGGACTGCGGCGGAGCAGCCCGACTTTGACAGCCCGGACACGCTGATGACGCTCATCGAAGCCCAAACGATTCGGTTTGCCGCGGACATGGCGGCGCTGATGGGATAACGGCTACATCGGCGGGCACAGCACCACGATCTGATAAGGCGTTGTCTGTGCGGGTATGCTGCGCGTCACAGGGCCGTAAACCACTACGAGATCCCGCCCGATGGGTCTGCCGGAGAACGCCTGCCCGTTCTCAAGCACCACGGCGGTATCGGGGCCGATGTTCAGCTTGAGATCACCGTCGCTGCTGATCAGGTCACGCCCGAAATAATCCACTGTTACCTGACGGCCCTGTGTCGATTTGGCCATCACAACGGCCACATACTGCGGCGGGTAGATCATGGGCACCGGCGCCGCTTCGTCATAGAAGCCTGTCACAATATCCGCGCCCTTCACCAAGGCGTGATCCACAAAATAAGTATCCGGCATCACCAGAAAGTTAGCCGTGTCGCCGCGGCTGTCGGCAAGCGTCATCAGCTTGACGCACCCCGCCGGCTCGCCCGCCTCCCGCCAAAAGTCCTGTATGTCCATCACGGTGCCCGTAAATGACCCGTATACGCCCATCATGTTCTCCTCCAATCGCGTATTTGCTTTATACTATGCGCCGCGCGTGCAGTTTGACGCGGGTTTCATATCGGCCCCCATTGATGCACAAATATCCGGCTTGACAGCCACTTCCAGCCGTGGTAGTATACATGAGTATCAAATGTATCGAATTGAGCTCGCATGTTTTTGTAAGTCATTCTTTATCTGATGATTTACAAGAACATGTGTTTTTTATTTGGACAGGATACGAAATATATTAGGAGGTACCCAAATGAACAGCGGTACAGTAAAATGGTTTAATGCAGACAAGGGATTTGGTTTTATTGCCAACAACGCCGGCGGAGAAGATGTATTCGTGCATTTCTCGTCCATCGTCACAGACGGTTTTAAATCCTTGACGGAAGGCCAGGCCGTGACATTCGGCATCGAAGAAGACCCGAGGAACAAAGGCCGCTTAAGAGCTGTCAACGTGTGCCCGGCATAAACAACCGATCGGCAAAAGCGGGCGGCTCCGGCAAACGGGCGGCCCGCTTTTCTAAAAGCCCATACGGCATCATCACAAACGCATTATCAGCGATAGAGCAAATATAACGATTGGTCGTGTGCATTTTTGAAAAATATCATATCAGCTATCTTTACAGATTATTCTCCAGCCACGTTCGGCCTGTGCGGCGAGGCTTTTTTATGGGAGGATTACAGGTCGCATTTTCTGAGCCTGACCGGCATAGAATCGGTGCAGGAGTTCCGCAGAGAGCTGGCGAGTGTATTCGAGGCGCTGACGGGATCCTCCGTGACCTCAACGCGGTTCATATTCGTGAAGAAGTATAGCCGCGGCGGCATGTCAAGCGGCATGGTGGACCCATGGAACTGGCACCACATCATACTGCCCCGGATTGTTGACCGTTACATCACCTGCAAACACGCCGCCAGACATTGAAGAGACAGCAAAGCCAGCGTTGAAAACAGCTGGCGGTTGGTGTATGCTTTGTTTGACGGAATAAAAGGAGCGAATGAATGCCGAGTGCGATCAGCGTGCTGATGCGCGAGCAGATAAGGCTGATCAAGCCGATCATCAACAGATTAACCATACCCACAGCGCGCACGTTTCAGGATGCGCTGGGGGAGATCGGCGCCAAGTCCGTAGCGGCGCGCGTCCGTTTTGAGCCGGTGACGATGGACGGCTTTGAGGCCTGCTTTGCGCTGCCGGAGAATGAGACGGACAGCCGTCGGGCGGTGCTGTATCTGCACGGCGGCGCTTACGTGGCGGGGAATTTAAAATACGCGCGCGGTTTTGCGGGCATGCTGGCGGACGGTACAAAACGGCGTGTGCTGGCTGTGGCCTACCGCCTTGCGCCGGAGCATCCATTCCCTGCGGCGGTGGAGGACGCGCTGGCCGCTTATCGGTATCTGCTGGACGAGGGCTTCAGCCCGGCGCGCATCGCGCTAGCCGGCGAATCCGCAGGGGGCGGGCTGGCCTTTTGCCTGTGCTTAAAGCTTAAACAGATGAATCTGCCGTTGCCAGCCGCGTTGGTGGGCATTTCGCCCTGGGCGGATCTGACGTTCTCCGGCGCGTCGTATAAAGTCAACGAGAAGAAAGACCCGTCGCTGGACAAGAAGGTGCTGCGCAGTCATGCGGCGGCTTATGCCACGGGCCAGGCGGATAACCCGCTGGTATCGCCGATACTTGGCGATCTGACCGGGCTTCCGCCTACACTGCTGTTCGCCGGGGGCGACGAGCTGCTGCTCTCCGACTCGGAAATGCTGGCCGAAAGGCTGACAGCCTGCGGCGGCCGGTGCGAGCTGATTGTGGAAGACGGGCTCTGGCACGTTTACGTGCTGTTTAAAATACCCGAGGCCAACGAAGCGATGAACAGAATCGCGCGTTTTCTGGAGCTTGAGGATGACAGGGATGACAGACAGCCATAGAAAATGGATGAAGCTTGATAACGCGGCCAAGATCTATCCGGCGGCAAAACGGCGCAACTGGAAGGCGCTGTTCCGTCTGTCCGCGACGCTGACAGAAGAGATTGACACCACTGTGCTGGAAAAGGCGCAGCGCTCCACGCTGGCGCGCTTTCCCGGCTTTGCGCTTAAGCTCAAGCGCGGCGTATTCTGGTACTATCTGGAGCATAACGAGGGCGGTCCGGACATCAGGCCGGACGGCGCGTATCCATGCGCGCCGATGGATTTTGGCGAGAACAAGGGGTTTATGTTCCGTGTGCTGTATCACGGGCGGCGCATTGCGGTGGAGATATTTCATGTGCTGACCGACGGCAGCGGCGGGCTGTGCTTCCTCAAAACGCTGGTGGCCGAATATCTGCGCATAAAATACGGGGCGCAGATACCGCGCGACAGCAGCATACTGGACTGCACGCAGCCGCCCGCGCCCGACGAGACGGAGGACGCGTATCTCAAATACGCCAAAAACGTGGGCCGCTCACGCCGGGAGCCCGACGCTTATTTTTTAAAAGGGACGGATGAATCCAGCAGCTTTGTGCATATCATCACCGGCATGATACCGGCGGATGCGGTGCTTGCGCGCGCCAAGGAAAAGCAGGTGTCGCTCACAGAGTATCTGACGGCGGCGCTGATCATGGCGATCGATAAAATCCAGCGGCGGGCTGTGCGGCACGAAAAATGGTACAGGCCCGTCAAGGTGTGCATCCCCATCAATCTGCGCAGCTTTTATCCCACCAACACCATGCGTAATTTTGCCAGCTATGTGAACCCCGGCATCGACCCGCGCTACGGCGAGTACAGCTTCGATGAGACGCTGTCCGCCGTGCACCACCATATGCGCGCTGAGGTGACGGAAAAGCTGCTCAACGCCAAGATCTCCACCAACGTGCGCGCCGAAACGCGCAAGGTGCTGCGCTTAACGCCGCTGTTTTTAAAGAACATTGCGATGAAGCTGACGTTCTACCGCGTGGGGGATCGTAAGTCCACCACCAGCATCTCCAACTTAGGGCTGGTGCGGCTGCCGGACGAAATGGCGCGGTATGTGGCGCGGATGGACTTTATATTAGGGCCGCTGTCCGTGAACAAGGTGGTATGCGGCGCGCTGACGTATAACGGCACGCTGGTGCTCAACTTCACACGCACGATTAAAGAGAGCGTGCTGGAGCGCGAGTTTTTCCGGTTTCTGGTGAAGCAGGGGCTGCCGGTGAAGGTGGAGAGCAACGACCGGTGGTGAGGTGCGGGCAGCAATATATATACTCCAATTCTTTAATCAATTCCCAGTTTGTTTTAACGGCTGACTATTGTAAATATTAACAGTTTCAGTTATTCTATAACTGTTATTCCGTATGCTATCATTTCAGGTTTTACCATCACTTCTCGGAGAGGAGCCAATTCCATGAACTCTGTTGAACGGTGTCGAAAAACAGGCGGAATGAAGATGAGGATTATTCCAGTTATTATCGTTATATTACTAGTCATATCTATGTACCCGATTAAAGTTGCAGCTTGGCCGTCAAACTATGATCCTCATGACACCGCAATGCTGGATGCTTTTTATGCACAGGAATCAGCCTATTTGGAGGGCGGTTCATATAGGACAAATGGAGATTTAATTAATAATATTGCGACCTCATGGAAAAAAATAGAATGGGTCACTGTAGATGGCGTTAAGTACTTGTATTATATTAATATACCAGATTTTTTTCTTTCAGGAGAACTTGATCTATCCGGTTGTGAATACCTCTACTCTGTGAGTATCCCCCAAAAACTCAATCGATAGAATAAATGTCAGCGGGTGCACTTCACTTGAGGTGCTTGAGTTTGATAAAAACGATGTTACTACACTTAATGTCAGTGGCTGCACTGCCTTGAGGAATATCAGTTGTGAAGATAATTCTTTGGCCTCTTTAAATGCGAGTGAGCTGACTTCACTTCAAAATCTCTATTGTAAGAATAACTATTTGACGTCACTCGATTTGTCGGGATGTACGGCATTATATGGTTTAAGCTGCGAAAACAATAGGTTAAAAGGTCTTGGCAATCTTAATCTTTCTACATCGATTTTGTATTCGTTCTATGGGTCAAACAATTATTTTGATGATTTGACTCCATTATCAGACATGCCAAACCTGAAATATCTTAATGTGCGAAATAATTATCTTGACCTGACCAGCGGAAGTGCTGACATGCAGGTTTTGCTTGGCATCCATGATTACCAGCTGAAAGCATATGACCCCGCATATAAGATCACGGTCAACTATAGTGTGAATTCCCAAAAAGGAACAGCGGATAGAGCTTCAGACTTGGTTTACTATGGACAAAGCTTCATGCCGCCGTCCGTCACACCTACTGCGAATTACTTTTTCAAAGGTTGGGATATAGACAATGGTGGCGGTATAGATGTGATGGATGGTCAACCAGCGGCGGTGAATGTTGCTTTGCCGATTACTGGAAATAGCCTCACATATACTGCGGTGTTTGAACCTGCTTATAACGTTACGTTTCATTCCAATGGCGGAACTACCATCACTTCCATTAAGCTGCACGCGAACCAGAAAATCAGCGCTCCAACTGAACCCAAAAGGGATGGCTGCATATTCAAAGGTTGGTTTAAGGAATCAAGTTTTCAGTCTCTTTGGGATTTTGACAATGATTATGTGACCAGCCAAAATACGCATTTATACGCAAAATGGGAATTTCCAGCTCCCAACATTTCTCTCGAAGTTTTAGGGCCTGATAGTATCAATGTGAAGTGGGATGCTGTTCCGTATGCGTCGGGTTATGATGTGTTTCGCTCAGATTCAATTGATGGCCCCTATTTATGGATATATACATCCCATGACGAGAGCATGTCATATAAAAACACAGGACTGACGATGGGCAATACCTATTATTACCGAATCAGGGCATATACTAACAGCGGTTGGGTGACTACATATAGCGACTATTGTACGCCGGCTTCCGCGATTCCGGTGCTGGTTGACATACAATCATCAAATTATACCATAGACAGAACCGCCGGACTGATCAAGGGCGTTGCGGACGGAACAACGGTGGCAATGCTCAAATCCAATCTGGACAATGACAGCAGCCTGCTCAAGGTGTATGACGCGAGTGGTCAGGAAATCACAAGTGGAAACGTGGGAACGGGTATGACAATCGAGTACAGCGTGGGCGGTGTGCAGAAGGATTCCCTGCGTCTTTTTGTGCTGGGTGACACCAACGGTGACGGTGTCATCAGCGTGGCCGACTACGTGCTTATCCGGCTGGATATTTTGGAGAAGAAGAAATTGGACGGTATATTTGCCGCCGCGGGAGATATCGATATGAACGGCACGGTGGACGTGAAGGACTATTCGCTGATCCGGCTGGACATATTGGGTATACAAAAAATCAACTGATAAATGACAAAACCGCTCAGATGGTATATGATCAATCTGTAGCCGGTATGCGCCGGCCAACATCTTATATCGGGAAGGGTTGAGCCATGTCATACTGTGTGAACTGCGGCGTGGAGCTGGCGGACAGCGAAAAACACTGCCCCTTGTGCCGGGTGGAGGTGAAGAATCCGAAGGCGCCGTGGGAGGAACCCGCGGAGCGCCCGTATTCGCACCATGTGGAAACACTGATGGACCGTATCGACCGGCGATATTTTGCCACGCTGGCCGGCTTGCTGCTCATCATACCGTGCATCATCACGGTATTTTTGGATATCATATCGGGCGGCGGGCTCACGTGGTCCGCCTATGTGATCGGCGCGGTGGCTGTGATCTACGTGATGGTGCTGCTGCCGTTCTTTTTCAGGAAATACCACGCCGTGATCTTTTTGGGTGCGGACTGCGCGGCGGTGCTGCTCTATCTGCTGTTTATTGAGACGATGAACGGCGGGCAGTGGTTTTTGGGGCTGGGGTTGCCGCTGACGGTGTCGGCCAGCGTCTGCCTGCTGGCGCTTGCGCTGCTGTTCACCAAAAAGAAATGCTCGATTATTGTGAAAACGGGCGCTGTGCTGATAGCGATCGGTGTGTTTGTTGTTGCCGCGGAGGTATTCATCAGCCTTAACGCTTTCCAAAGGGTGCGCTTCTCCTGGTCGCTTTACGCGCTGATACCGTGTGCGGTGCTGGGCGCGGCGGCGCTGGTGCTGGAGCATCGGCAGAACTTCAAGGAGCGCGTCAGAAAACGGTTGTTTTATTAAACGAGTAAGGCCGGTTCTATCCTCAATTGCCGGCTGTTTTTATTGCTTCAAGCTTCATGAATTGAATAAAACAATACAAAAGGTGGGGCTTTAATGGACAGGGATGTTGAGAGTGTGGTCGCAGGAGAGCTGCTGCCAAATGAAGCTTTACTGTGGGCTGGCCAGCCCAACCCTTCCAAGCTGTTTACCAAGACGGACTTGTTTTTGGTCCCAATGGCATTGGCGGGAATAACAGTAGGCGGATGGGTGGTTTTCCATGCGCTGAGTATTGTCACGCAGAGCATGTCCTTCATTTTCATGCTTTTTGCGGTTGTCTTTTTCCCATATGCCATTTATATGGCTGTCGGTCGGTTTTTTGCCAAGGAGTACGTCAAAAAGCGTACCATTTATGCGGTCACAGATAAACGCGTCATGCGGCTGACGCTGGGCACGGCGGGTCGGAAGAAGAAAGGCATGAGCGCCGATTTGATGAGCATACAGGATGCGTCGGTGTCTTTGGGACGTGATAGGTGCGGCACGCTGTATTTTGGCGCAGTGCCTTTTTACAACAAGCTTTTTCTGAACACCGGTATTGAATACATGCCCGGGTATCATATATATGACGGGCTGGTGTTCTTCGACGTGGACAACGCCGATCAGGTTTTCGACATATACAGGAACGCCAAGGCCAGCTGTCAGACAGCCAAAGAGGTGTTATGATCAGAGACATCGAACGGGTGATTGCAAACGAACTGATGCCGGATGAAGTTATGCTCTGGGCGGGGCAGCCAAACCCCGCCAAGCTGTTCACCAAGGCAGATATCTATCTGGTGCCGCTGACAATACTCTGGTGTGGGGTTGCCCTTGGGATATTGAGCACCGGTCTGCCCGGCCTGGTGATCGGTGTCCCTGCTGGCGCGGTTGCGCTGTATTGTCTGGTCGGGCGCTTTTTCACCAAGGCTTTCAGAAAGAAGCGCACCGTCTGCGCTGTCACCAACAGGCGGGTGATGCAAATCATGCTGAATGCGTCGGGAGAGAAGAAGATTGTGTCACTCGATATCAAGACTGTTTTAAACGAGTCAGTTGTGTTGCATAACGACGGATGCGGAAGCCTGTGCTTCGGGGACATTCCAAGCTTTTCGCAAGCATACGCAAACACCGGAATGGATTTTATGCCCAGCCATCAAATAAATGACGCACTGGCGTTTTTTGATATTCACAACGCATTGCGGGTGCTGCAAATCTATAAAGGTGCGAAATACGGCCCGATGATGTAAGACCGCGTGTCGCTATACAGTTTTTCTAAATAAAAAGCCGCCGGTCATGCGCCGACGGCTATCGTGGTATTGTCATTCTACGCAAGCCGTGTCTTAAACTCCTTGATCAGCGCGGGAACCACCTGCAGCACGTCGCCGACGATGCCGAACGTGGCCACCTTGAATATCGGCGCATCAGGGTTTTTGTTGATCGCGATAATGGTGTCGGACGAAGACATGCCCGCCAGATGCTGCACCGAACCGGAAATGCCGCAGGCGAAGTACACCTTGGGGCCCACCGTTTTGCCTGTCTGACCCACCTGATGGCAGTACGCGATCCAGCCGGCGTCCACCGCCGCGCGCGACGCGCCCACCGCGCCGCCCAGCGTGCGTGCAAGCTCTTCGATCATATCAAAGTTCTTGGGGTCTCCGATGCCGCGCCCGCCGGACACGATGATATCGGCTTCCGTTAAGTTCACCATCTCGGTCAGACTGGCCACCACATCCACCACTTTGGTTTTCAGCTCCTGCGGTATTGTCACCTGCGGGCGGATGATCTCGCCCGTCCGGGCAGAGTCCGGCTCAAGTGCCTTCATCACCTTGGGGCGCACCGTAGACATCTGCGGCCGGTGATTGGGGCAGATGATGGTGGCCATCAGGTTGCCGCCGAACGCCGGACGCGTCTGCATCAGTATCTTTTTATCGGGGTCGATCTCGAGCTTGGTGCAATCCGCTGTCAGACCTGTGTTGATGCGCGACGAGACGCGCGGGGCAAGGGAGCGCCCGTAGGTGCTCGCGCCCATCAGCACAATCTCCGGTTTGTAAGCGCGGATCAGCTGAACGAACACGTCCGCGTAGGATTCGTCG
>CAZNVX010000003.1:0-3701 GCA_964576225.1 uncultured Christensenellaceae bacterium | reverse complement strand
CGCCAGAGATTTATCGTCCACCAGATACACGCTGTCCGCCCCGTGCGCGATCAGCGTTTGGGCGGTTTGCTCCACGCCCGAGCCGATCAGCACCGCGGACAGCGGCACGCCCAGCTCGTCCGCCAGACGCCGTCCTTCGCCCAGCAGCTCGAGCGCCACGCCTGCCGGAACGCCGTCCTTCTGCTCTCCGAACACCCAAACACCCTTGTAGGCGGCAATATCCACAGGGCCTTGCGCCTCGTCCTTGTCAAAATCGATCGCGCCGAATTTGCAGGACGACACGCACGCGCCGCAGAGCGTGCAGGTGTCGAGTATCTGTGCCTTTTTGTTTTCCACAATGATCGCGCCGAACGGGCACGCGCCGATGCAGAGCTTGCACCCGACGCATTTATCGTTAATGATTCTTATATTTGCCATGTCATGTCCTCCCAATAAGCCGCCTTAAGCGCCTGTTTCAAACTGCATCGCAAGCAGCATCTCGGCGAGGCGCTTGGCTTGCTCGTCCGGCTCTCCGCCGATCATCTCGCTCTTCACGTCATGCACCGGCACAAACGTGGTGATCACCTGTGTGGGCGAGCCCTTCAGGCCGCACAGCTCCTTGTCCGCGCCGATGTCATCCGCCGTCCAGACGGCGACCTGTGTCTTTTTGGCGCGCATCATGCCTTTGAGCGAGGGCAGACGGGGTTCGGCGATTTCTTTGACCACCGTGATCACGGCGGGCAGAGACAGCTCGATCACCTCGTAGCCATCGTCCGTCATGCGCTGACAGCGAATCAGCCCGTCGCCGATTTCCTCAATTTTGCGTACATACGTGGTGTGGGGGATGCCCAGCTTTTCGGCGAGGCTGGGCCCCACCTGCGCGGTATCGCCGTCCGTCGCCTGCTTGCCGCATATGATCAGGTCATATTCGCCAATCTTTTTAACGCCCATCGAGAGCGCATAGGCCGTTGCGAGCGTGTCCGCTCCGGCAAAAGCGCGGTCGCTCAATAGCACGGTGTCGTCCACACCCAGAGCCACTGTCTCCTTGAGCAGCTCGGCCACGGCCGGTATGCCCATGCTCATGGCGGTCACCTTGCCGCCGAAGCGTTCCTTCAACCGGACCGCTTCCTCAACGGCGTAGGTGTCGAACGGGTTGATAATCGCCTCCACGCCTTCGCGGATGATGGTGTTGGTTTCCTTGTTCATTCTGACTTCGTTGGTACCGGGTACCTGCTTGACACATACGATGATGTTCAAATGGTTTTCACTCCTTTATGCTGTATCGCCGGATGATAAGCGAACGGCCTCATCAAAGAAGCCGCTTCGCCTGCCTGCCGGGTCTATTTTCTGCCGAAGCTTTTGAGTACTTCCTGCGCGATGATGCTGCGCTGGATCTGGTTGGTGCCCTCGTAAATCTGTGTGATTTTGGCGTCACGCATCATCTTTTCCACGGGGTATTCCTTCATGTAGCCGTAGCCGCCGAAAATCTGCACCGCGTCCGTTGTCACCTTCATCGCCGTGTCAGACGCCATCACCTTGCACATGGCGGACTCGCGCGAGATGTTCTTCGCGCCTGAGTCGATGTGGCGGCAGGTCTGGTAGACCAGCGCCCGTGACGCTTCGATCTGTATCGCCATGTCGGCCATCATGTGCTGCACAGCCTGGAAGGAAGATATCGGTTCGCCGAACTGCACGCGCTCCTTGGAATACTTGACGGCGGCGTCGAAAGCGCCCTGCGCAATACCCACCGCCTGCGCGGCCACGCCCGGCCGAGTGCGGTCAAGCGTGCGCATCGCGACAATAAAGCCCATGCCCTCACGTCCGAGCAGGTTTTCCTTGGGGATGCGGCAATCCTCAAATACCAGCTCCACCGTGGCGGACGCCCGGATGCCCATCTTATCTTCCTTCTTGCCGAACGAGAAGCCCGGGGTGCCTTTTTCCACGATAAAGGCGGAAAAACCGCGCGGCCCCAAAGCCTTGTCGGTGCAGGCGATCACGGAGTAGACGTCGGCCTCGCCGCCGTTGGTGATCCACTGCTTGGTGCCGTTGAGCACATATTCGTCGCCGTCCAGCTCCGCCGTGGTGGCCACGCCGGCAGCGTCGCTGCCCGCGTTGGCTTCCGTTAAGCCAAAGGCCGCGAGTTTAATGCCCGCCGCAATGTCGGGCAGATATTTCTGCTTTTGCTCGTCGGTGCCGAAGAGTATCAGCGGGAAGGTGCCAAGGCCGGTGCCGGCAAACGCCAGCGCGATGCCGCCGCACGCGCGGCTCAGCTGTTCGACCACCAGCGCCATCTCGAAAATGCCGCCGCCCAGGCCGCCGTATTCCTCGGGGATATACACGCCGCACAGATCCGAATCCGCCAGTATTTTGATGATGTCATGCGGGAACTTGCCGAGCTCGTCGTATTCAAGCGCGACAGGCGCGATCTTCTCGTCCGCGATCTTGGCGGCAAGCTCCTGAATCATTTGCTGTTCTTCGGTGAGAAAGTAGTTCATTTCCTAAACTCTCCTTATTATGATTGAGTCATTGTAAAATCTATAAGTTAGTAATGCTAACAATAACACGAACAGTATAATATAGTTTGAGATCGAATGCAATAACGAACCGCGGCTGTATCAGCAGGCAAAAACTGATGAGAAAGCCAAACATCCCAAACCTGCTGAATAGTTGCGCAGAGGTGAAGAATAATAGAAGAAGACAACAAAGGAGGGAATGCGATGGGGATCGTGACAGATGTGACAAACGCATTTCAGACATGCATCGACGCGTGCTGCCGGTGTGCGCAGGCCTGCGGCGAGTGTTTTGAGGCCTGCCTGAATGAGGCGGATGTGCAGGCGCGCACCCGATGCATCAAGATGCTGGCGGAATGTGCAAAAACATGTGAAATATCAGCGGACAGCATGTCGACGAACGCGCGTTTTGCAAAAGAGCATGGTGCGCTGTGCGCCACGGTATGCGAAGCGTGCGCGCAGGAGTGTGATATGTTCAAGGATCCGCACTGTCTGATGTGCGCGCAGGTTTGCCGGTCATGCGCGCAGGAATGCGCGAAAATGGCCGGTGTGTGAGTGCCCGGACACAGCCGCGCCCGGGCAGTGCTTAAACCGATTCGACAGTAAACTAAGGCGCTGATATTATATAAAACCGGGCTGTCGGGGGAATTCAATGGAAGACTATCTGATTATATTGTTCAGAATTGTGACGATCATGGCGCTGCTGCTGGCCGCAACGCTGTTCGTGATGGGCAAACGACCAATCGGCGAGCTGCCCGTGTTCGATTTTCTGGTGCTGGTGGTGATGGGTTCTATCGTGGGGGCGGACATTGCCGACCCGAACATTGAGCATCTGCCGACCGCGTTTGCTGTGGTGGTGCTGGCCGGCGTTCAGCGGCTGTTCAGCTATTTCCACATCAAAAGCCGCCGGTTCAGAAAGATCATCACATTTGAACCCACAGTGGTGGTATACAACGGCAAGCTGATACGCAGCAACATTAAACGCATCCATTACAGCGCGGACGAAATACTGACCATGCTGCGGGAAAAGGACGTGTTCGATATCAGCAAGGTGGAGTGCGGTGTCATTGAGGCGAACGGCAGGCTGTCGGTGCTGCGAAAGCCGCAGCATGAAACCGTCACGCTTGATGACTTAAAGCTGCCCGCGCCCCAAAGCAATAACGCCGTGACCGTGGTGCTGGACGGACGGCTGCAGCCAAGGAATTTAGAGGC
>CAZNVX010000002.1:248-21020 GCA_964576225.1 uncultured Christensenellaceae bacterium | reverse complement strand
GGTCAAGAGGTTGACTCCTTTGTAAAGGTAGTATTAGAACGAAGTGCAGGAAATGCAGAACATATAAAATCGGCAATAAAATCTGTATCACAAGAGTATGATCTTAATATTGATGACTTTTCAAACTATATAGCGTACCGTTTTAACAAGCATTCATTAAGCTTTTGGGGAGTTGCATCAAATCTTCAAAAAGATAAACGCTCTGCAAAAGAGGTTGTAAGAAATATTCTGTTAGAAAAAATTAATTATGGTCTTATTGATAATGAAGATTTATTCATTATACAACGAGCACTATTAGAAAGGGTGATATTGTAATGGCTGAAATAATAATTGGTGATATGGTTTATAAAATTTCTTGTGGTATGCATGATTGCGATAAAGATATGCATAGTTTTAAATCCAATAAAACTCTACAAAATAAAGGCATAGAAAAAGGTTGCTGCATTAACTGCAGATCATCTCTCATTGACTGGGATCGTATTTTTAAAAAAGATATTGATGATTTCGAGTATACCAAGCGCGCTCTAAAATTAGAAATGATACGCAACTGCTTTTGGACAATAAAAAAGCCTACACCTGAAATGATAAAGAAAATTAAAGATTTAACCCCTGAGCAACTAGACACTAAAGTATACAAACGTTTGAGAGCCACGTTAGCTAAACCCCGCAGTGAGAATATTTTTGATGGTAGGCAAACCTCACTTGAAGATAATGACTTTATTCATTGGGCGCAACATGCAACAGGTACATGCTGTCGCTCGTGTCTTGAAGAATGGTATAATATTGACGCAAATGCTGAAATGATAGATTCAGATTACGATTATCTGGGAAGTATCATTAAACGTTATTTGACTGAAAAAACAACTTAATTTCAATCATTCTGCTTTTCGGTTACAATTTTTAGAGTCTCAGAAGCCAAACTAGCCTCTGTTCTTTTCCCTGCGTATATTATATAGTCCGCTAGTAACTTTAGCTCTTCTAAATTTCCTTCAGATATATGTGAATGATTAATTTGTGTTTCACCCCTTATTCTGAGACGTTCTTGTATGATTGCATTTTCTACATCCAAAAACAAAAGCAAACATAAATCAGGGGATATCAGTTCCTTCAGCGCGGTAAAAAACTCCTTATGACGTATTCCATCGATTATAAGTGGTTGGTTAACGTTCCAATTAACGTAGGTTAAAAATCCAGTACAAAAAGAATTCCATCCCAAATCAATGCATACTTTTCCTACTGATTGAAGGACTTCTCTTGTTATAATGTCATAGCCATGAATTTTTGCTTTTTCTTTTAGATAGTCACTTATTGAATATCGCGGGTATCCAGTCATTTTAGACAACTCTCTTGATAAAGTTGTTTTACCGCTTGCAATTTCACCTGTTATACAAATAATCATTTTCATCCTCATAATCGTAAATACTTATTTGATCTATTGATTGATTAAATATAATCCAGGATTGCCTATTTCTAAATGTGATATCAATAGGATTAATTATGAGCAGATTACTAACCTCTATGAGCGTAGCATAATTACTATTCCGTTTTTTTTCCCAAAAATCATCTTCAATAACCAAACGATCATTAAAGCGTTCTTTGAGAAGGTTTACATTAGTAATTGTATTCTGATCTAGTTCAAAAAAACGAACTTTACTAGCCTCAAATAAGCCCTTTATTGCGCCGCCTGTTTTCTTTAATAATACGATGTCCCCCTCTTTAATTTTCTTATAAGGTGCAACCATATTCACGCTAAAACGTGATTCTATGGTTTTTTCTCCGTTAAGCAAACGAGATAAGTAAGGTTCAACCATAATTGCTATATGAATTGTAATACCAGAAAATTTTAATTTACTTATCCAATAATCATTGTTGCTTTTCAATACTTGCTCTTGAATTAGATGGTGAATTAGCCTTGTATCTATCATTAATTTTTACATCCATTCTCCATATTCTCGTTTTTCCAAAAAAATAACTTGCTGCATTAATTTTTGGACAGTTAGAATTTGTATTCTTTGATCACTTTCAATATAAATCCCGTATTCTTTTTCCATAAAACGAATGATATCTTTGTCATCAATATTTTCTAATATAAAGATAAAGAGCGGGATATTATTGCAGTTAAAGACTCGATTTCCGCTAGTCCAAATGTTAATATCTTTGCTCCCTAGATACCTCCTGCTTACTGAAGGGTAAATATCGTTAGGATATAAATGTCTAATCTCAATATCGAATATATTACCGTATGTTGCAATATCGTGTTTGTATTTAACTCTCATAATGCCCAATTGTATTTCTGACCAACCACCACTAGATGCAAAAAAAGGGTGGTCGATTTCTTCTTTGCTATTAAATATTCGTAATGTTGAAACTAGATCACCATAGCGCCAATTAGGAGGATAATTCTCAATATTATTTGCTTTTAGAACATTCTTTTCAAAAGGCGGTGTTGAATATTCAATACAATGGTGTTCAAATTTCAACTGATCAAACCCTAATGCCATCACATATTGTTCCAATTTTTTCGTTTCATCTATAATCGAGTTTCTGGTTAACTCAGGAGGATACGAACCTAATACTAGCCCCCCAACATTACAGATGCTGTTGCATATATCAAAAAACCTTTCATAGTATTCATGATACCATGGTGGGTCTATTATTACTATATCGGCTTTTATATTATCGACTGTTAAGTCATTTGGAAGATCGTAATGAACATTACAGTCTATGACTTGACAACAGTCATGTAATTTTAGTTCTTTAGTATGTCTGGACGCATTAAAGTCGATAAGATAAAAACAAACATCCTTAACTGGATTATTATAATAATATCTAAATAAAGATGGTGCTCCTATAAACACAATGTTTTTTACATTGTCAACTTCAACAGCAGCGTTAATTTTATCAGTAAAGAATGATATTCCTTTTTTACTAAATCTCCAGTCATAATCAACTAGGTGAGGTATAGGCAGAGTATTAAATGAACCCTCCTCTATAATTGGTTTATGCAACTTTGCACTAAGGACTACTTCTTTGCAATATTCTAGACTCACATGGCCACTATCACACAGTCTATGCACAGATTTTAAAATGTCTATTGGATGTACACCTTTGATTTCAGAAACAAACTCATAAAAGTCGGTACTCTTTTTAAGCATACCTATTGTGAGCTTGTCTATTTTTTGAAGATAATCACAGACCATGAATACGCTCCTTAATCATATAAAGATACATCGGGTATCCGAGTATTAAGCTGAACTGCACTGTAACGCATCTTGAGTTGCTTCTTCCATTCATTGTGTACTAGTTGCTGATTATTTAACGATATTTCATGTTGTGGGGTTAACCGTGCTTTAACTGGCGTAAAAATAGAAATCTTTAAGGGGACAGTTCTAAGCGGCAACAATGGATGGCACTTAATTAACTTATCAATAAATGCACCTATTTTATCATCTAAGTACTCTGCGTTATCAGTTGTAAACGTCACATATGCATACAGGTCTAGCCCAAGTTCTAAATACTTTGCAAAATTCTCAAATTGTAGATAGAAAAGTTCCATAGGCAATTTAGTGTTAAACGAAAATGAATGGGCGTCGAATCCTTTAAAACAACATACTTTCCCATAATTTTTATATGATTTAAAAAAATTAATCTCATCTTTTTTGAGATACTTAAATGTATAATCAGTAGTAAGTGTATCATCTGACCATAAGTATACTTTATCCTGTAAATTCTTTTTTATAAGAGCTTTCATAGTTTCTAAAATCCATTCAGGAACTAACTCAGGATTACCTCCTGATAAATCTATTACTTTTATACAATTATTATCTTTACAGAACAACTCTATCATTTCTGAAGCAGAAAACCATTTTGAGGTTGTCTCATTTGCGTGCTTTAGGGCATCTGGAACAAAACAATACCAACAGTTAACATTGCATGAGGCAATTTGAAAGACTTGGGCTTCAATTAAATCTGTATCTGGCAATTTTAAGGCTTTAATTGCCGGATCAATTGGGAGAGGGTCTAATCCCCAGTTCTCTGCGATAAATCGTTTAAAGTGTCTTACTCTCCCGTATCCCTCACAGTTTGGAGGAACACTTAAATCTTTCTCTTGGTCACTTAAAAGAAATCGAGATAATAAAAATTCCTTTGTATCTGACCTGTACACAGAATTACGGCATGTCTGAAAATAGTTATCGAAATTCATATTAAAGAAACCTCGGAACATTGGCCTATAAAAATTCTTTTTTTAAATTAAGAAACATTTTGCTAAATATTATAGTGTATATATTTATAATATCTCAAATTAAGGTTATTGTACACTTTTTTATAACATATTTATTTTTGAGAAATCCAAAACTGATACAAAAAGTTGATGAGCGGAAGAACCATCTCTCCCGCTCATACTATTCAGACTGATGGACTTTCTAATCGCTCATTAGTCAGATTTTCCTTCCACTGCGCATACTCTTTTTGCCCCTCCTCGCTCTCAAAATATGCCCTTATCGACGGTAAAATACAACTGGCTAGAGATTCTATCACCTCATCTGGGATATCGAATTTGAACTTGTCAGCGGACATGATGCCCGCTCCTTTTCTGCTGCATATAAATAGCTACCTCCATATTCAATTGTCAAAGATCATCTCTCGCGCTCATCGCGCTTTCTGCTATTGCGACGCATATGGCGTCGTGCTTCGCGTTCTTCTCGGTCTTTTAAGAAAATGTCTGAAATGACCTCTTTAACACGTTGCGGCGCTAACTTCATAGCCTGCCGGAACTCTATTGTCTGTTCGTCAAGTTCTTGCCAACTAAGCTGCCAGTTGAATAATCTCGATGAAATTTGACTCAGCTGTCGTGTCAAATCAGCTATTTTACTACGGGAAAGAACGCCCTCCTTTGCGAGTGATATCACCTCCTTGTAATCTTGTTCTGTTAATTCCACTTTGCCGAACATCTTTTTCCGGCCCAGTTCATCTAACTCGTGAAATGTCTTGCTGGCCTTATGCTCAACAACTAATTGTTCAGATATCGAAACAAGTTCCTTCTGCTGGTCTTCCACTTGCTTCTCAATGCGAGTGAGCTTTTCGGCATCCTGTTGTATCTTGTAATCGAGAACAGACAGGTGCTGTGTTGTGCTTCCGCGAACACCACGCTCAAAATCCTTGAATCCTACTTTTTTCATGTGTTCAAAGAATCTGTCTTGCAGGAGTGAATAGGATGGAATCAGCATAGCTTTGCCATTCTCGGCTCGTATGGGTTCGCCGTTTTCATCCAATGCCTTCACGGATGCCCACTTCTTAGAATGGCTGACCTGATGAATCACCTCCTTAACTGTGCCAGCCAGCGCCTCGTCCTTGCATCTTTTTGACCATCGTATTTCTTTTTCAACTACGGGGATGTACACGACGTGCAGATGATAGTGATAAACATCCCGATCCAGCTCCTCTGAAAGGCTCTTATTGCGCTCATCAGCGTGCATAACTGCCGAAAGGATATACTGCTCTTCACCCACTTCCTGAACAGCCATCTTGTACGCCTCAGCAAAGAAATCCTTTGCATACTCATAACCGCCGTGTTGCTCAAAATACAACGTATTGACGTCGAATACCATCTCTGCAAAAACATCCGCATCCGGCTTTAATCCCCGCGTGCTGATCGTTCCTTCTGCAAGTAATCGATCAAACGCTTGGGTATAAGTACCGTCACAGCCTTTAAAGCGAATATTTAGATGGCTCCTATCTTGTACAATGTCCGGATTTGAGTAGATTTCGTTCTTGCGTTCATTATGACGCTCACGAATAGAGAAGTTGTTACGTGTATATGCTTTGTTTCTCACGACCGTGCGATCAACCTTCGAAATACAACATCACTTCCTTTCATAATCGGCGCTTGGGGGACGGACACTTCCGCAGGAAGTGTATTACCCACTATGACACTTTCAGACGAGCTGAAAGATGCCATGTGGGCTCTGCGAGGCTTAGCGGTTTCAGACGCTGACGCGTTATCAACCGCATTTCAACGGGCAAAGCCCGTACAGCGAATGTTTGCCTTAGGCAAACAAAATGCACCGTTATGGTGCATGTATCCGTCAATTAGCGTCGTTTTTGAACCATCATGGTTTAAATCTCGTCTAGCGAGCATATCAGTGCTTCCGGCAACTCGGATATGTTCTTTGTCGCGTGTAAATCGGATGAAGTGTCCGAATGATCCAAAGGCCTCGGCGATATTCCCGCCAGCGCTTCCGTTATGGTTTGCCGTATTAATTCTGCTAACTGGTTTTCCTGTTGCGCTTTTAGAATACAGTTAATCACAAAATCGCTTCGCCCTTTATCCGGCTGTTCCGTAAACACTTTAAGCGCCTCCATATGACGCGGATTATTCATATCAAACGTCAGATACCGTCTCTCACGCATAACTCATCCCAGCAACAGCTTGTACCCTTCGGCGTTTGCGAAACGGTCAAGGATAGTAATCGTGTTCACTTCACCGGAGTACAACCGCCTGCCAAACAACTCCGCGCCGCCGCCGGCAAAGGCTACGGGCAGCTTTAGATCAAGTCCACGCTCGCGAAGCGCGTTGAGCAACTCCCTAATATAAAGCCGCATGCGCCGCTCAACAATGAGCTGGATTCTGTCCTGATCCGCATGCTGTAAACGCCCTTGCATCGCGTCGGTAATTAGCGTATCAGAAAGAATGATATTTTCCTGCTGCAGCTCTTCCCGAATGGCATTGAACAGCGTTATCGTGCCCATACGCAGGCTGGCGCAGCTTCCACGGTCAACTTTGAATTCGTGAAGTGTGAGGATATCCACCGTATATCCGCCAATATCAATCAGCGTGATATTGGTGTACCCCTTAAGCTGCTGATAGTATTTACAGAGCGCAGCATGGCCTTGAGCGAACACCTTGCAGTCCATGATGCGGCAGCTATACGGAATTCCTTCAAAGTCAAAGTTGATACTGCCGCGCAGGAAGTATTTACGGAAAGTCTCTTTTTGTGCACCGTAAATATCAATGGGCAATCCCACACCGAGAAACATCTCGGAGGATGTGATATCCGCTTGCTTCATTGCATCCGCGATAGCGGGTAAGGACAGGATAAATGCGTCGTCCTCCTTCGTCTTATCCTGCTGAAAGCTCATGCGCTTGCCGCCGACAGCATAATACTTGCCGTCATAGAAAAGCTGCATATCGTCTGTGATGAACTCCTTTTCGCTCATAGCAAAGCCGGATGCGAAAAGCATCCGTTCAGAGGATTTAGTGTTGTAGTTACCATTATCAATCCCGATCTTTAATACGTTCATTTGCTACCCCTCTTTCTGAAATTCATGTTTTAATAAAGTGTCCTTGGTTAAATTCACATTTCCAACATCACCTCCACATGATAATTTGGGTACAAAAAAACGCCTCCCGCAAAAGGAAGCGCCTGTTTCCGAGTGTTTATTAGCCTCATGGTGTCTAGCCTCTACGGCTCAGCGGTATAGTCAAGATAAAGCTCTGCAATCCTGTTAATCCGCTTTAATACGCCGCTGTGCGTCTTATAGCCTGTCCTTTCAGCAATCTCTTGATAAGTGTATCCTTTCATACGAAACTCAAGTATCTCGCGGTCAAGCGGTTCCAGTCGCTGATAGAACTTTTCAACACCTATTTTCGAGCAGATTGTATCTTCATATTGTGATGTCAAATTGCTGTGTAAACCGTCTCCAATTTCATTGTCCGTTAATTGCTCAAGGGATACCGAACTGATCTTGGAGCGGGTATGATACCACCTTCGGTAAAAATCTATCTTTGCATTGCTGTTCCGATTATCATAATCTTCAAAGCAACGCATTTCACGTACGGCTTGGATACAGGGCAATAGCTTGTTGTCCATAATCCCGCGAACCCCAACTTGTATCATGAGGTCTTGAAACTCCTCTTGCTCTATCCAATCATGTTCTTTCTTTGATGCATTGGCGAAACTTTGCGGGGTGATACCACTCATACATTCAAACGCTCTTTGCCATATGGGAAGCGAATGAGCAAGCAGCCAGATCGGGTCATTCCCCGAAAAACACTCCATGTATGTTGTAATGCCAAAGGATGGCCAGATATAATATGCAGTCAGATCACAAACCGTCTGCAAAAAGAAATCGCTAGCCAATACCGTAAACCATTCTTGATGTGTGAATATGCCGTGTGCACTTCGGGGCATGTCCATTAGGTTGGGGCATTCTGATTTGAGCAGTTCCTTGGGGAAAAGATAAAAGAGAGGCATATATTCAAAATTGGGAAGATCGACAATCTTAATTTGGTTTTGTTGTGGATAGAGTATTTGTATCCGCATTGGCAGCTCCTTTATATGATATTATCATCTCAAATATAATACGTCAAAATATGAGCTGCATTGTTCCAAGCAATAATATATTTTTGAATAACGTTTCACGGTATTTAATAAAAGACTTGCATATTAAGGGTATGAATATTATACTGAAATTAAGACCTTTGGAGGTTTGTCAAATGGATAAAGAATTGACCATAGGCGCACGGCTGAAGCAGTTGCGCGAGGAAGCCAACATCACACAAAACAGCCTTGCCGTGAGTCTGGGCGTAACCCAATCTACTGTTAATCGATATGAGCATGAGCTTTCGCAAGCTCCATATACCGTATTGCTCTGGTACGCCGATACCTTCAACGTATCTTTAGATTATCTATTCTGCCGTACCGATAACCCCCATGGGAAGTATTTTGAGTACCAGCCAGAAAAAGTAAAAGAACAAATTGCAGAGAAGGCAAACTGGAGTGAATTCGTGAGAGCTTGCTTTGAGGAAGGCTCTCCGATGAATAAAAAGCTAAAGGAAATGTTGATCGAGTTGGTAGAGGAGAAGAAGTAACTTAAAATTTGAAAGGAGAAAGTTTTATGCTTACCGATTGGATTATGGTGGGTATTACAGTTGTGTATGTCATCGCAACTATTTGCATTACACGTATGACGAGAAAGCAAATCAATATCCAACAGGAACAGATAAATATATACCGAAACGAAGAGAAAGCACGAAAACTTAAACAGAAAATTATAGTTGAAATCATTCGAGTTTCTAATACCCATGAACCTACAGCCGACGGAAAAAAGGACTTGCATGTTACTGCTAATGAAGTGTTGGAATCGTTAATTGGAAACAAACATATTAAGGCAGGAGAATATACTTTGGAAGACATCTTCACCTTTTGCCTTGAGTTACATTCACAAGGAGAACTTTTTCTTAGCCCACAAGACGGAGAAATACCAATGGAGACATGGAAATTTTCAAAACGAGCCCTTAAATAGAAAGTGGTGAGTATTATTAACGGTGTTATATATGCAAGATATTCTTCCGATAACCAGCGTGAAGAGTCTATTGAAGGTCAGCTTCGCGAATGTCAGGAATACGCCGACAAACAGGGTATAACCATTTTCGGAACGTATGTTGACCGAGCCTACTCCGCCAAAACTGATAACCGTCCCGAGTTTCAAAGAATGATAAAGGATAGCGCCAAGCATTTGTTTGATGTGGTGATTGTGTGGAAGCTGGATAGGTTTGCACGTAACCGCTATGATTAGGCACATTATAAAAATACGCTTCGTAAAAATGGCGTTCGACTTTTATCTGCGAAAGAACAAATATCCGATGGCCCTGAAGGGATTATTCTCGAATCTATGCTTGAAGGTTTTGCAGAATACTATTCTGCAGAGCTCGCCGTAAAAGTAATTCGAGGAATGACGGAAAACGCGCTTAAATGCAAATATAATGGCGGGACGATTACATATGGGTATACCGTGGACGCGGAGCAATGTTATCAAGTTGACCCATTGACAGCACCGGTAGTAATCGATGTGTTTAAAAAGTATGCTGAAGGATATACGATACAGGAGATTGTTGATTATCTGAAGGAAATGAAGGTTTCATCCGCACGAAAAGGAAGGATAACCTTTAACACAGTCACCCACATGTTGCACAATAGAAAATATATCGGTGAATACAAGTATCGCGATGTGATAAACCCAAACGGTATTCCGGCTATTGTACCTAAAGAGTTATTTGACAAAGTTCAGGAACGCTTAGAAAAGAATCGCCGTGCGCCAGCTAGGCACAAAGCCGAAGATGATTATTTGCTTACAACAAAACTTCATTGTGGAAAATGTGGCGCTTTTATGGTAGGCGAAAGCGGTACCAGTCAGATGAAAATCGTATATCATTATTATAAATGCGTCAACGCTAAGAAGAAACAAAAAATCTGTAAGAAAAAAGCGGTCAAAAAGGAATGGATTGAGGATCTCGTTATTGATGAAACAATGAAGTTGCTCATGAATGACGCTCTTTTGGAGCAACTCGCAGATAGACTCGTATCCATACAATCACAGGAAAATGTACACCTGCCGCTTCTTAAAAAGCGGCTTGCGGATACCAAGCGGGGCATAGAAAACGTACTCAACGCCATCCAGCAGGGAGTTTTAACAACTTCTACAAAGCAGCGTTTGGATGAGTTAGAGAATACAAAGGACGAACTTGAAATTGAAATCTTACAGGAAGAAATGCAATCGCCACTTTTAACCCGAGAGCAGATACTATTCTGGTTACATAAGTTTAGGGGAATTGATTCTTCAAATAAAGAGCAACGGCAGAGGTTAATAGATTGTTTTGTAAATTCGGTGTATCTCTATGACGACAAGATGGTGCTGACATTTAACTATAAAGACGGAATAAAACACACTACCTTTGATGAGGTGAAAAGTTCGGATTTGGGCGAATTCGCTAGACCAGCGGCCATAAGGCCGCTTCAAAAGAGTGGCAGTTGCCACTCTTTTGAGTTTGACGGCATTTGCTTGTTCGCTAGGCTCACGGCAGCAAACACCATAAGGTGTACGCTGCGCGGGCAAAGCCCGGCTTGCACTTAATATATCCGCCACTTTCATCTTGTTTACTTTTTTACGCAGGCGTTTTATAGGTTTATAAGGAATGGCGCGGGAGATATAACCGCCGCATATGGTCGGCTGTAATATATAACTGTAATGGGGATGATATCAAACATGCTTCAGCTAAGCTTTTTGATACTGATGAGACTAAAATTCCCTATGCGGATTCATAGCCTCTCTTATGCAAGGCTTGCTCCAATAATCACAGCTTCAATTTTCATTTTATCCCGATGTGCTATGACGTAAAAAACCAAAGATTATTGCTATTATGAGAAATAACATGTATCGTCTGTCAGACAAGACGCAGGAGCGCGGCTTATCACAGTGTGATAACGGCAGACAAGCTGGCGGTTCGCAGACAATTTTAGCGGTGTCCATTTCGGCATCCGCAGAAAATTTCAACGGATATTGTACGCATACGAGCTGACTAACCAAACAATCACAATCCTCCGTATGGCATGCCTTGACTTTCGGTCTTCCGACGCAGAACGACTGTGATTTCCCAATGACTACGTTCGGGGTCACTTTGACACTCGCCTGTACACATACATCTTTTTGGACAACAGTCGGACATTCCATGGTATTATACACACTCCTTATATATTACTTTACAGTATACTCATTGGCTGATACAGCTGTGACACATTATGTTTGTCAGGCCCTGCTTCATTAGCAAGGGCATAACGTGCTCATTGCAAACTGCAATGGACAGGACATCCCGGCCCGTTACCGGTATTGTACAATTCCAAAAGGGATGAAAAATTCGGCGCTCCGGCCATACCGCCAGCAGGAGAATCAGCAAGAAAGTCATCAGCCAGCGCTATAGACGATTCAGCATAGCCGCAGGTGGCGCCGTTAAGCACATTAAGCTTTGCACCATGCAGTTGCGCATACAAAACCTGATACTGAGGCCCAAACGGCGGACTGACCGGTGCCGGCGGCGATGGCGTATTGAAGCTCAACACTTCCATCGAATTGGCTGTGGTTACAGTAAAGCTCAAGCCTTCGCTATTTGATCCGAGAACAATAGACCCGCCTGCAGCTGTAATTAAAGCATTGGCAGCGTCCATGACGTTGCGCCAGGTGCCGACCGAATTTGTGCAGGCAGCCGTTGCAGGACACCCGCCAAACGAAGGCGTTCCGCATACGATACCCGTGGGTGTTACCTCTGCTGAGGTTTGAGTGACATTATATGCGTATGAGAAATTGCATTATTCGACTGTTTGTTTCCTTGCTTTTGTCAGCATCACCTGACAGCCATTTTGACCGTAATAAGCATATCATTGTAACGACTATAATAGTGTTTAATGCAGTTTTGTATCACTTGGTTTTATGCTTTTGGCGAACACCCACGCCATTGAAGTCCAATGAGCACTGCGTTCGCGGTTTTTCTTTTCTCATGCAACCGCGATTTGGGCACATCTTGCTTGACAATGAACACGCGTAATGCTATTCTATATATATAATAGCCCGCATGGATGATGCCATAAGCATTGTCGTTGCCAAGCAGGATGATATGGGCAGATGGAAAGTGGAGAACCCCTATAACAGTGACCGTTTGCTGATTCCATTCGGTCAGAAAAACGAGCAGAATAAATGGATTACACTTAAGGCCATGAGAGTGCTGAAAAGATACAATCAAATGCACATGTCGGGAGGCATCCATCATTGACTCAAATTGAAATCATTCTGCTTGCTTTGTTGTATGAACAAGACCGTTACGGGTATGAGATAGAGTCGGTTATTGAAGAACGCCACATGAGAAACTGGACCAAAATCGGTTTTTCCTCTATTTACAATTCCTTAAGGAACCTTGAAAACAAGGGGTGGATTGATTCAAGGCATGAAGAAGAATACGGCTCTCCGGCCCGAAAAGTATTCTTTATCAAGGAAGATTTCAGGGAATCTGTCCGTGAAATCATAAAAAAAACACTTCACTCTCCCCGGCGTGTTTTCAGCGAATTCTCCATAGGATTGGCTTTTTCTCATTTCCTGACCAGGGAAGAAACATATGAATGCCTTGTTAATTACCGGGAGAGCCTTGAGAGAAGGCGGCAGATTATCCTTAATCATTATACGGAGCAACAATCCAAAATACAAAATATCATTCACATAAAGGCGCTGTTCACCCATCCTCTCAAATTGATTGAGGCAGAGGTTGAGTGGATAAGCGACCTGCTAAATGAATTAAAGGAGAACAGTAATGATTATTGAAAACTTCATCCCCTTTTATGGAAAACACTGTGAAACAACGGCGGTCGGGAATCTGCTTTCGCATTGTGGTATAACGTTATCAGAGCCCATGCTTTTCGGTATTGGGGAGGGGCTCAGCTTTATTTATTGGGATAGCAAACAGATGGGCTTCCCGTTTTTGGGCGGACGTTGCAAGCAGGATGTTTTGACCGAAAACATCGCACAAGCGCTGAACATGAAATTGGAGGTCAAAGAGACCGCCTCTAAAACAAAAGCATGGGAATTTGTAAAATCGCATATCGACAAAGGCGTCCCTGTCGGTCTGAAGCTGGATATGTATTTTATGGAATACAATGAAGAGCATATACATTTCGCCGGTCACTACGTTGCCATGTACGGGTATGATGACGTATTTGGTTACTTGGTTGATGGAAACGCGCAGGTCAGGTCAAGCTTGTCCAGCATTGCACAAGCAAGGAGTTACAAAGGCCCCATGTCATCACCGAACAGGGCGTTCACCATCACCGCTGCCGGCAAACTGCCCGACATGAAAAACACCATTGCCTGTGCTATCAATCGAAATGCAAAACAATACCTGAATCCGCCAATCCAAAACATTTCCTTTAAGGGAATCAGAAAAACTGCGAATGCCATGACAAAGTGGTTTGAACGGCCGGGTATAACGCCGCAGCTTATTATCCAGGCGGGCCGATTAATGGACGAAGGGGGTACGGGCGGCTCTTTATTCAGGAATATGTACCGGGATTTTCTAAATGAATGCGATGACTTGTATCCCGATATGGAGCTTCATGAGGCGTATGTTAAGTTTGTACAGATTGCTCCCCTGTGGAAAGAGGTGTCAGAACTGATATGCAGTGCCGGAGAGAATTCAAATGAGCAGCAGCTTAAACAAGCTTCTCACGTATTACTGGAAATCGCTTCCTTGGAAGAAGAAGCGATGAAGCTGCTTTTTGAAAACACCACCCGTTTTTTAGATTGTTTGCCTTAAAGCAAAAGGCATCCATTTTTCAGACGTTACACAGCGCATAAGTCCTCTGGAGAGATGGACGCTATACTCACTGACCCGTAAATGGTATTGTTTTGGTTACATAAGTTCAGAACTGTTCGTTCATGAACAAGCCCCAATAGGTCACATGCACCGCATAAAATACGACGCCTTGAACAGCCCAAACAGAAGCATAATGCTAAACCTTTGGCGGAAACTCTAGGATACGCCAAATGCAGCAAAGGCCTTTTCCGCCAGTTCCATGGCCGTGTGTGTTAATGTTTCGCTGCTGACGCTGTCCGGCGTAAACAGCGTGAACGCTGTCTGGTCAAACCGCCAGGACGCCAAGCCGCCGGTGCCATCCTTAATCATCTTGATTTCAATGGCCGCCGTCCAATCCTTTGCGTCAACCAAAACCATCTGAGCCTCTTCGAACGTCTCATAGACGCCGGAAATATCGTCGGCTGTATGCGCCGCACGGTAGGTGTAGGATATGCCGTCTGATGCAAACTGTATTTGCGCGATCTTGTTGTCAATGATGCTGTGTTGAATGTTTTCCGCCCCTGCTGGTGCGTTAATGGGCAAACCAAGTTCATCAAACGCCGATGCATCGTCTGCTTCAACAACGGGATTGGGCAATCCCACGTTTTCAGGCTGAGCGCTGCAGGCGTACAGCAGAACCACACCCAGTAACACAGCCACAAAAATAATAACCTTTTTCATATCACAGCCTCCTGTTCACTATATCCGTAAGACGAAGACGAAACCAAATAGTTCCGCAAATATCCACACGTCTTCTTAAAAAGGAGGAATACTATTGAGGGCCCATTTTACCGTCTTGCGGATTCATTTTGGGCTGCGATGCAGGGCGCTCATGCAAAACGTCTCCAAAACATGGCGCAGGCATGATATAATTATATGAAATGAACACACTACATAGAAAAAAGGCAATACATTTTCGGGAGAGTACAGCGGACGTGCAGGATTATTATCAGCTTGAGCAGCAGCAGGTGATCGAGGCGCTCAATACCGATGCGGACGAAGGGCTTGACAGCCGGCAGGTCATCGAGCGCCAGCACCGGTATGGCAAAAACCGGCTGGAAAAAGGTGAGCGCGTCTCGGCATTGAAAATACTTCTTCATAATATCAACAACATCATCGTCTATCTGCTGATGGCCGCATCCGTCGTATCGTTTCTTACAAACGAACCGGTTGAAGGCTTCGCCATATTGATCGCCGTGTTTATCGCCGTGTTTTTTGGTTTTGCCATTGAGTTAAAAGCCCAAAAGTCGGTCGAATCGCTCCAAAGCATGATTCACAGCACGGCCAAGGTGGTCAGAGAAGGCGCGTTATCAGAAATAAACGCGCAGGAGCTTGTGCCCGGTGATATTATCTTTTTGGAGGAAGGCGATTCGATAACGGCGGACGCCAGGCTGCTGACGTCACAGAATTTCGCCTGCATCGAATCCGCTTTGACCGGCGAATCCGAGGCCGTTGAAAAAGACAACCGATATATTTCCGACAAGCAGGTGCCGCTGGGCGACCGCAAAAATGTTGTTTACGCCGGAACAGCCGTGACACGCGGCAACGCTTACGCGGTCGTCACCTCAACAGGCATGCACACACAGATGGGCAAAATCAGCAGCATGCTCAAAGACAGAAAGAAAGCCGTGACACCGCTCAATAAGGAACTTGGCCGTCTGGGCAGGCTGCTGATTCTGTTTGCGGCGATATGCGCGGTGATTGTCGTTCTGCTGGGGCTTGTCACCGGGCGTGAGCTGCCCGTTATTTTGCAGCTCGCGCTGATACTGGCCATCGCTGCAATCCCCGAAGCCATGCCCGCCGTCGCCACCATCACGCTGTCGCGCGGCATGAATATCATGGCCAAGCACCGGGCGCTGGTCAAAAGCCTGCCGGCCGTCGAAACGCTCGGCTCCACCAGCGTGATCTGCACCGACAAGACAGGCACGCTGACGGAAAACCAGATGACTGTCAGGAAGGTGTATTTATCTGGCGGAAAGGAATACGCGGTGGGCGGCAGCGGGTATCAGCCAAAGGGCGATATCACCACCGATGGGGGGATCATCCGTCCACAAAACGACCAGCCGCTTGAAGCGTTTATACGCGCCTCTGTGCTCTGCAGCAACGCCGCACTCTCGCGCGACGACAACGGCCACTATGCCGTTATCGGGGATCCCACAGAAGGGTCTCTGGTTGTCCTCGGTGAGAAGGCCGGATATTCCAGAGCCGGCCTTGAGAGGGAAAGCTGGACGCGCACCGGGGAAATCCCCTTTAATTCAAAAAACAAATACATGGTCACGGCATACCGGCACGAAGGTGAAGGGTCAAGGGCTTTTATCAAAGGCGCGCCGGATGTTCTGATTGAAAAGGCTCTGGACGATGCGCAGACAAAGAAGACGCTGTCAGAGGTCAATCAGGCGCTGGCCGGTCAGGGGATGCGCGTGCTTGCCGTTGGCGAGCTGCAGGGATACCGGGGCGACGGCGGCGAAGCGTCCTTAACCCATGCGCTAGGCAATATCCGCATACTGGGCCTGGCCGGTATCATCGACCCGCCCAGAGAGGATGTCGCGGGCGCGATAGAAACCTGTCAGGCAGCGGGCATACAGGTGCGCATGATCACGGGTGACCATCCCAAAACAGCATCCATTATCGCCGAGAAGATCGGCATCCGCGGCCATGAGAATACAATGACGGGCCTGCAGCTTGACGCGCTTGCAGGCGATGAGCAGTTTGACGAAAAGATTGAGCGTGTCGCTGTTTTCGCAAGGGTGTCTCCCGAAAACAAGCTGCAGATCGTCGATGCCCTGAAGAGGCGGGGGCTCACCGTTGCCATGACAGGCGACGGTGTAAACGACGCGCCCGCCTTGAATGGCGCCGATATCGGCATCGCGATGGGCATCCGCGGCACCGAAGTCGCCAAAGAAGCGTCGGATATGATCTTAACCGACGATCGCTTTTCCACCATTGTGGAGGCCGTCAGTGAAGGCCGTGTCATCTTCGCCAACATTCGAAAATTCGTCCACTACCTATTCTCGTGCAACGTTGTGGAGATTCTGGCCGTTCTTCTGAGCATACTGTTTCTGCTGCCGATACCCGTCAGCCCGCTGCACATCCTTTGGCTCAATCTGGTCGTCAACATTTTTCCGGCCATATCGATGGGTTTTGAACCGGCGGAGCAAAACACCATGAATCAGCCGCCGCGCGGCAAGGGAGAAGGGCTGATTGCCAGGCGTTTTCTGGTCAAAATACTGACCGGCGGCGCCATCATCGGTCTTTGCTCGTTTGGTGTGTTCTTTGTGGAATTGAGCCGGGGCGTCTCTCTCGAGCAGGCGCAGACGGCAACGTTTACCATGATGGCGGTGGCGCAGCTGCTCCACACCTTCAATGTGCGGCGTGAAAAAACGTTTGGTGTTGACAGCACGTTGATGCAAAACAAAGTATTGATACTGTCTTTGCTTGTGTCGGTATCGCTTCAGCTGATGGTTGTGTACGTGCCGTTCTTCAACGGTGTGATGCACACCGCGCCGCTCGGCGGCATCGCGTGGCTGGTGATCATGACGGCAGCGCTGCTTTCAACGGCAGTTGTGCATGGCGTCAAAAAGGCGCTGGACATAAAATAAACGGATGGTCTTGGGTGACAGGCGTTATAACAGGGATTGCCCGAGCGCATACGAAAAATCACCTGGTTACGGTCACCTTCTGAAGGTTCCGGGGCCTGTCGGGATCCAGCCCTTTCGCCAGCGCCAGCCCGCATGCGAAAAGCTGCGCAGCGCATGCAAAATAAATGGGCGAGAGCGCCTCGCAGGCCGGCTTAGGAACCACGATCACATCAGGCGTGAGTTCCTGGAGCCCCGTGTCGTCCGTTATCACAATAAGATTGGCCCGCAGCCCGAGCAGCTTATCGAGCAGCGCTTTGTATTCGTTTTCAAAAGCGCCCTTTTTGCACAGCAGCAGGCAAGGCAGGTTTTCCTCAACCAGAGAGATCGGCCCGTGCATAAAGTCGGCGAGCGAAAAGGCAAGCGATCTGACCTTGGCGCATTCCTGCATTTTCAGCGCGCTCTCCAGCGCGATGCAGTAGTCATATCCGCGCGACAGCGTCAGGCAGGTGTCCATCCGGGCGTGCTGCCGCGCCAGACGGAATATCTTATCCCTCAATCCCACGCATTTTTCCATATCCCCGGCAAAACCCGCCATTTGCCGGTCGAAATTATCGTCCAGAGCCAGCAGCGATGTCAGCTTGGCCAATAACAGCAGCGCCGCCGTAAACGTCTTTGTCGCCGCGACGCTGAGCTCGGGGCCTACCCCGCAGTCCAGGTGAAACGCCGCCGCAGCAGCCAGCGCGGAGCCGGGGTTGTTCGTGACCGCCACCGTCATGGCGCCGTTCCGGTTGCCGTCGGCCATCACGCTCAATACGTCGGCCGCTTCGCCGGACTGTGAAATGCCGATCACCAGCGCATTCTCCGTGCGGTACGGCTTGTTGTACACCGTGGACACGGAGGGCGCCGCCAGCGCCACGGGGATACCGGTGTTCGCCTCAATGGCGTACTTTCCGTATACGGCGGCGTTGTCCGATGTTCCTCTCGCAGCGATGACGATAAACGGAATCCGCCTCTCACGCAGCGCTTTGGCCATGCTCTCGAATACCGGCGCGTTCTTCTGCAATATACCGGGCAGCACCGCCGCCTGTTCGCATATCTCCTTTTCCATCAGCGTCTTCAATATTGCTCCCGCCCTTTCACTCTCAAGCTATGCCGCACCGGCGCCGGGCCGGGCCGTTGCCGTCAGGCGAAACGCTAAACCGCCGGGCGCCCGGCACTGGCGTAATCAATAGCCCATCTTCTCCCAGCACTCAAAAGGCGCGGCAATGGCTTCGCTGACATACACCTGTGTTTTGAGCAGCTGGAATATAGAGCTTGGGACAAGCGGCGTAACCGGCCCGTGCAGTATCAGCCTTGACACCATGCGCTGCCAGGACGAAAACGTCCCATTGGTGAGCAGCGCGTGAATTTCTATGCGCTCACGCGCCCGCACGATGTCCGCAGGCCCGATGGTCGCCGCCTTGGGCGGCACGTTGCCCACGTCGCCGGACTGCCCGAACACACCGTGCAGCGAGTTCTGAGCAACCGTCAGCGGGTGCAGCGTCACGATCCGTGCATCCTGCTTTAAGTATTCATCGATGTCGTCCGTCAGGAATTCATCCACCGGATCAACAAAAGCGATGTGTCCTGTCCAGCCGGGGCTGGTATAGATCACATCCGCGCCCCCTTCCCCCGTTTCCGTGATCATGCTCGAATAATCCCGTATGTTCCGGTCCGTGGGATACACCACGTTCTCCATCGGCATGCGCAATTCCTCGTCGATCTGCATCACGAAATATTTGAGCAGCGAATAGGCAAACCCGGCGCGGTACGTCACCGGCGCAACGCGGCCGTCCTGATCGGCCCATTCATCCTGCGCGAATATATAGACGTTGCGGCAGTTAACACGGTGGTAGTTGATCAGCTCGGCCACCGGTATATAGGTGTCCGGTTCCGGATTCGGCAGCACCATCACCACACGCTTGTTCTGCTCGTCCGATTCTTTAATCCTGGTGAACATATCGGCAATAAATATCGGATGCGGATTGAGCGTCACCTTTATTTTCATGTCGGGGTTCGGGTGCTTTTCCAGCTCACGCCCCGACAGCTTTCTGACGCGCTCCATGGCCTCCCTGTCCTTGAACGGCACAAAATCCGCCGGTTTAAACACAAAGTCCTGCATGATGATACCTCCTTAAAAGTCTTATCGTACCTGTTGCCCCTCAAACAGCACATGCCGCACATTCATCACATGATCGACGATCACAATATTGGCGAGCGCTCCTTGTGCGATGCGCCCCACGTCCCGCAGCCCAAGCAGCCTGGCCGGGTTGTATGCCGCATACCGGAACACATCGCATATGCCCGCGCCGGTATGCCGCATCATGTTGCGGCAGGCCACATCCAGCGTCAGCTTGGATCCGGCAATCTCCCCCGCATGGTCAAAATTGATGTCCGTGACGCCCTCATAGCCGGGCGGGACGGGGCCGTCCGCCACAAAGCAGTCCGACACGAGGATGACTTTATCACGGCCTTTGGTCTTGACAACAAGCCGCAGCATCAGCGGGTCCACATGGATCCCGCGCGAATCGCAGATCAGTTCGGCATAGATGTCGTCACAGAGATTGACCGCCTCGTCCACGCAGACCCCGCGGCATTCCGGATACTTCTGCAGATCACCCGTCGCGTTGGTATGGTGGGTGGCCAGACGCAGACCCTGCTCCACATAACGGAAAATCTGCGCGGGCGACGCTTCACTGTGCGCCACCGCCAGCACCGCCGCTTTATTGACCGCCGTCAGGTCGTCCACGAATTGACCGATCCCGGGCAGCTCCGGCGCGATGCACCATACGCGCGCGAACCCGCCCGCCGCTTCGATAAGCGGGCGGTATCCGGCAGGGTCAACGCCGTCGGCCCACCGGTTGCTGCTCGCCTCACAGCCGTATTTTGGGTTCAGGTACGGCCCTTCCATATACAGGCCGGCAATGATGCGGGCATCACCCTTTGCCGACGCCGCTTTGATCCGCCGGATCGCATCCATAA
>CAZNVX010000002.1:0-238 GCA_964576225.1 uncultured Christensenellaceae bacterium | reverse complement strand
CAGCGTCAGATTATAATACAAAGCCGGCAGTATGCTGGTGGTGCCGTGATCAAGATGGTGCGACGCCGCTTTTTCCGGATCATCGTAAAACCACACACCGCCCCCGGCATGCGTGTGAATATCCACAAAGCCGGGTCCTGCATAATGCCCGCGCGCATCAATCACTTCGGCCCCCACAGGCACGCTCACCTCTCTGCCTTCGCCAAAACTGTCGATGCGTCCGTCCCTGATGATGATC
>CAZNVX010000001.1:10817-28376 GCA_964576225.1 uncultured Christensenellaceae bacterium | reverse complement strand
CACACCGTAGTCGTATATATGCGTGTAAAGCCGCTCGTTGGGCACAGCCAGGTCGGCCATCATGTCCGCGTCGATCACGGGCAGCGGCACCCCGATGCCCACATACAGCGTGGCGCCGTAGCCGTCAAACGCAGCCGCCTTGATGTATTCGCTCCTCATGTGTTTCATATCCCCGATCAGCGCCAGCGTATACCCGGAATACAGCATATCTCCGTCCGGCAGCTTTTCCGCTTTGTTGACCGCCTGCGTCCCCTCAAAAACCACGTAGCCCTCGCCGCCGCACAGCCACACCCGCGTACCGATACCGATGGTGCGCAGCGTGGGGTCCTTCAGCAGCGGAGACAGCTCTCCCGATGTGGAATAGGTCACGTTGCCCATGCCGGGCAGCAGCGTTCCCATATATGTGCGCTTGGTGCGCACGCCCGTGTTGGTGGCGGCGGCATAGTTCTGGTACGCGTTGCGCGGGTTAAACAGATACGCCTGATTCAGATCGGACAGCCGTATTTTAGTGTGCACCTCTTTGCGCGCGTAGCAGTCGGTGCCGGCCGATTCGGCGCACAGCTCAATCTCCTCCCCCGCGATCAGGTCTTCAATCACATGCGCCCCGCCGTATTCAATGCCCGTGTTCCTGCCGGGCTGCGTCGCGCCGATGTAGGTATCCACTGCCGCCAGCCCGCCGTAGGCCTCCACGCCGTTAAGGCTGATGCTGCTCATGCGGATGGGCGGCTCCGAATGCCCGAAGTTGAGCATCGCGCCGGATGAGCACATCGCGCCGAACGTCGCGGCCGTCACCACGTCAATCGTCTGCGCGCATTTGCTCACGCCCTGCTCCGCCGCCATCTTTACCGCTTCCTCGGCGGTAAACACCACAGCCTTTCCCTTTTTCAGCTTTTCATTGATTTCCTGTATCGTTTTTGCCACTGGTTTATTGCCTCCGCACGGCGCTGTCGCCGTGTTGTGAATATATTTATATGCACTATTTTGATATTCTACACCTTTTTTTACAGGCACACAACCGCAAAATTCCTCCAGCCGGGCAGCGGCGGTTGCTTTGTATGCTAACTGGCGATATAATACTTAAGAATTTACCATCAGCGAGGTTGTTATGAAACTCGGAATCGTCGGTCTGCCCAACATAGGAAAAACAACGCTGTTCAACGCGCTCACCGGCTCGGGCGCCGCCAGCGAAAACTATATGTTCAGCACGGTCAACCCCAACATCGGCGCCGTCCCCGTGCCCGACGCGCGGATGGACTTTTTGGCGTCGCTCTATCAACCCCGCAAGTTCACGCCCGCCGTCATCGAGTTCGTGGACATCGCGGGGCTGGTTCGCGGGGCAAGCCGCGGCGAGGGGCTCGGCAACAAGTTCCTCTCCTTCATCCGCGAGGTGGACGCCATCGTGCACGTTGTCAGATGCTTTGAGAGCGGCGACGTCATGCACGTCGAAGGCGATGTCAACAGCGTGCGGGACGCCGAAACGATCAACTTCGAGCTGATATTCGCCGATATCGAGACTGTGGAAAAGCGGCTGTTAAAATCCGAGAAGATGATCAAAACCGGCGATAAAAAATACAAGACGGAATGCGACATATTAAATAAGGTTAAGGACAATCTGGAGAGCGGCATGTTCGCGCGTGTCATGGATCTGAGCGACGAGGAGCGCGCGCTCGTGTCCGACCTGTTTTTGCTCACCGACAAGCCGATGCTGTACGTCGCGAATGTGTCAGAAGAGGATATCGGAAACGACAATGCCCCGCTGGTTGCGCCGCTCAAGGCGATTGCCGAATCCCAGAACGCGGAAGTGATGGCGGTATGCGCCAAGCTCGAGCAGGAGCTCGTCGCGCTCGAAGCCGGTGAGCGGGAGATGTTCCTCACCGAGCTTGGCATCACACAGAGCGGCCTTGCCGCGCTGATACAGAAAAGCTACAAGCTTTTAAACCTCATCAGCTTCCTCACCGCGGGCGAAAAGGAAGTGCGCGCCTGGACGATCACAAAAGGCACCAAAGCGCCCGGCGCTGCGGGCAAAATCCATTCCGACTTAGAGCGCGGCTTTATCCGCGCCGAAATCGTCGCGTTCGATGACTTAAACGCGTGCGGCACCATGGCGGCGGCCAAAGCCAAAGGCGTTGTCCGGCTGGAAGGCAAGGAATACGTGATGCAGGACGGCGACGTCACGCTGTTCAAGTTCAATGTATAGTCGGCAGAATTGTATATGAATCGGTTTAAGCCCGCACAGCCAGGGTTTTAATTCCGTCGGAAGGTTGATTTGAGAAAACACATAAAGAGACTGATTTACACCGCTGCCGCCCTTTTGGCGCTCGTTATACTTGCCATGCTGCTCGCCCCGCTTTTCATCATCATGGGTATCACCATCGGGCATGTTGACTATCTTGGCTACACCACGGCAGATCATCCTCTTTTGGGGCTGTTCAAGCCCGAGGATTTTGATCTGACCTCAAAAGACCAGTTTTTGACCACGCAGGACGGATACAAAGTCTGGATCAGCGAAACAACCGCCGATAATCCCAAAGGCATCGTGATATTTCTGTCCGGTATCCGGCAGCCCTCCGTCACCTATTTCTACGGGCATTCCAAATGGCTGCAGAAAAACGGTTATGCTTCGGTGCTGCTTGAAGTCAGGGGGCACGGCCAAAGCGACGGAGACCGGGTTTGTCTGGGTTATGAAGAAACATCGGATGTAGAAGCCGTGGTGGATTACATCCGAAGCCAGCCCGTTTACGACGGCACGCCCATCATCGTGCATGGCGTATCCATGGGTGGCGCCATCGCGATCAATGCCTTCGGACAGCGACCGGACATCGACGGCCTCATCGCCATGTCAGCCTATTCTGGTTTTGATGATGTGGTCAGCGATACGCTGCGCGGCTACGGTCTGCCCGGGTTCCTGTGCGATGCCGAAAAAGCGCTTGTAAACCTGTATCTGCCGTTGTTTTTCGAGAACGCGCCACACATGTCGCCCGCCCGGCAGGTTCAGAATATCGGCAGCCGGCCCGCGCTCTTCATTGCCTGCGCTGGAGACAAAGAAGTCCTTCCCGATAACACGCATCGGCTTCTGTCCGCTGCGCCCGGCCACTGTGAAGCCTGGGTCAGGGACTCATGGGAACATTTCATCATCAGCGGCTGCGATTTTGCCAACATGGAGCAGGATACGGAATATTGCGCGCGCATACTCCGTTTTCTGGATCAAATCGCGGGCTGACCGACTGTGGCCGCGGCGCATAAAAGCACACCGGCCGGACACCCTAACGTCATGAAAAAGCGTCTGAAAACAGCCGTTGGCGGGTTGCTGGTCGCCGCGGGCATTGTTATTATAGCCGTTTCCGCCCTGTTTGCCGGCCCCCTCTCAGAAAAACAGATCGCCCGTGTCGCCGGTGTGTTCAGCGCCTATGAGGAGCAGAATCCCATGTTCCGGCCCGTCGTGATCACCCGCCGCATCCGGCTGGAGGACGGGCGCGCCTATACCATCGGGTCCGACACCCATACCTCTTTTGATAAAGATGTCTTCCTCAATCAAGTCAATGCGGGCGATGACGTCGAGCTGATCGTCGACACAGCAACGGGCAATGCGCTGGCCATCTATCACAACGGCCGGGAATACATGAATTACGCGGAATCCCTTGCCGCCCGCCGCACCAATCAGACGATCGGCATCATCATCGGCGCCGCGCTGGCAGTGGCCGGCGCGTCTGTTTTCGCAGCTGTCCGGGCGCAAAAACCGGCTGCATGACCGCAATTCCCCCGGTTAGCCTATCTTCTCCGGCTCGCTTGGCGTCTCATCCGCCGACACCGTCATCTTTTTGATCACCTGCGGCTCCTTTGGCCGGTCAGCGCCGTCCGTGGGCTGCGCCGCGATGGCGTCCACCACATCCATGCCCGCCGTCACGCGCCCGAACGCCGCGTACTGCCCGTCAAGGTAAGGCGCGTCCGCATGCATGATGAAGAACTGCGAGCCCGCCGAATCAAAGCTCGCCGAGCGCGCCATCGACACCACCCCGCGCTTGTGCTTTAAAGCGTTGTCCACGCCGTTGGCCTTAAATTCCCCTTTTATCGCGTAGCCCGGGCCGCCGGTGCCGGTGCCGGTCGGGCAGCCGCCCTGCAGCATAAACCCGCTGATCACGCGGTGGAATGTCAGCCCGTCATAAAACCCGCCTGCCGCCAGGCTGATAAAATTAGCCGCCGTATTCGGCGCATGCTCCGGCAGCAGCTCGATTGTGATCTGTTTGCCGTCCGTCATTTCAATGGTAACCATATAATCCCCTTTGTTTTATTATGTCCGTCAGCGACGGAAAAACAGCTTGTCCCGCAGCAGATAAAGCGTCAGGCCGGCCGCTGCCAGCACCGCCACCACAATGCCGATCACGGCATAAGGCGGCAGCGGCTGTTCTTTTTGCGGCGCTTCGTTGTCCGTCTCTTCCGCATCCGTTATGTCTTCCGGCTCGCGCAGTATATTGAATATATATGTTTTCTGGTCGCCGTTTTCCGCCGTCACGATAATCTGCACGGTGTTCGCGCCCACATCGAGCGGTTTGGACACAAACCTGTCGGACAGCGTGGCCAGATCGCTCAGCGCCCTGGCCGCAAACCCGATGTCCTTTTTGTGATACGGCACCGTGATGTCATACTGCGTCACATCGGGCGAGAACGCCGCATAAGGCTCGCCGTCAATAAAAATGCTTTTCAGGTCCGCGATCCCTTCTTTCTCACCCGCCAGACGCACGATGATCGTCCACTCCTGCAACGACCCCGTCTCCGACGACAGCCTGTATTTGACCGGACGTGAGAAGTCCTGCGGCTCCGTCGTCGCGGGGATAAAAACGGCATCTTCCCCCAGCGCGCCTTCAATCATCGGCACAAGGCCCTCAAGGTCGCTGCCGGCCGGGGCCACAGCCGTCACTGTGGAGGTTTCCTTGTCGATCACCACATCCGAGAGCGCAATGCCGGGCAGCGCAAAGCCGGTGATCACGGACGGTATGTCCGTTTTCGTCACCCTGAGCGTATACGGGTTTTTGCCCTCCGGCACCTCGGCGGAGGCCATCGCCATCACAATGGTGACCGACTCGCCCTTATCAAAATCAAAATAAACGCTGGCCGTATCCGCCGGCGTATTGGGCGTGTGCTTGGCCAGCGTTAAAAATTCGTTGTTGGTCGTCAGCTTGATCAGCCCCACCGTGGGTATAAACACCTGCGTGTCCGACGAGAACTCAAACACATAGCGCGCCCTTTCGTCGGTGATAAACGCCACGCAATCCACATCCCCGCCAAAAGAGCCGTTGTCCAGCGTCCCGGCAATGGTGAACGGCGCTTTCTGGCTCAGCTTGGTCGGGCTTGTCTGTCTGTCGGAATAATCCTGCTTTTCGGTGATGTCTGCTGCCAGTGCCGTCACGGGCATCAGCGTCAGGCACATCGCCAGCAAAAAGGCGGCTGCTTTTCGCATTGGTCTTTCCTCCTTGCGTATCCGCACCATTATACCGTATCCGCCGGCGAAAAAAAAGCGCGTATCCGTGAACAACGCGTAAACAAAAAGCCGCCGGACACACTGCGCCCGGCGGCCATGCAAAAGCTTGTTTATTTCTCAAACGTGCGCACACGCACCACGCCGTCAATGCTGCGGATGGCCTCCACCGGATCACACGATACGGTTTCATCCAGGTTGATCATGGTATAAGCGATGTCGCCTTTTGATTTGTTGACCATGTCGGTGATGTTCGCTCCCGAATCCGCCAGTATCGCCGTGATCTTGCCCACCATGCCCGAGGTGTTTTTGTGAATCACCGCAATCCGGAACCGTCCGGTAAAAGGCAGCACCGCGCCGGGCATGTTCACCGCATTGACGATCTTGCCCGACTCAAGGTATTCCTTTAATTGCCGGGCCGCCATTTTGGCACAGTTCTCCTCCGATTCGGGTGTCGACGCGCCCAGATGCGGGATGTTGATCACATTGGGAAATCCCAGCAGCCGGTCATTGGGGAAATCCGTGACATACCGGTATATGGCGCCCTGCTCCAGCGCCGCGCACAGCGCGTCATAATCCACCAGCCCGTTGCGCGCAAAGTTCAGCAGCACCACGCTGCGTTTCATCTTGGCGATCTCCGCCTCGCCGATAAAGCTCTTGGTGTTGTCCATCAGCGGCACGTGCAGCGTGATGTAATCGGAGATTGACAGCAGCTCATCCAGATTGTGCGCCCGCTGCACATCCTGGGACAGCCCCCAAGCCGATTCAATGGAGATAAACGGGTCGTAGCCAATCACCTTCATGCCCAGCGAATGCGCGGCGTTGGCCACCATCACGCCGATCGCCCCAAGGCCGATCACGCCCAGCGTTTTACCCATCAGCTCAGGCCCCACAAACTGTTTTTTGCCTTTTTCCACCTGAGCCATCACCTCGTCGCCCTGGCCTTTGAGCGTCTTGACCCAGTCGCTGGCCTCCAATATATGCCGACTTGCCAGCAGCATGGCGGCAATCACCAGCTCTTTAACACCGTTGGCGTTGGCGCCCGGCGTGTTGAACACCACAATCCCCTTGTCCGCGCAGGCTTCCACGGGTATGTTGTTGACGCCCGCGCCCGCCCGCGCGATGGCCAGCAGGCTCTCCGGAAAGGTTAAGTCGTGGCACTTGGCGCTCCGGACGAGTATCGCCTCATACTCGTCGGCATCCTCGCTCACCTGATACGTATCGGGCGCCAGGTCATCGTATATGGCGTTCGAAATGGCGTTTAACTTTTTCACTCTGAACATGTTGCTGATCCCTCCAAAACTTCAAACGTATATTTAAGCGTTCTTTTCAAATTCCTTCATCACGTCAATAAGCTTTTTCACGCCGTCGATTGGCATCGCGTTGTAGATGCTCGCGCGCATGCCGCCCACGCTGCGGTGCCCCTTGATGTTGACAATCCCCTCCGCCTTGCAGGCGGCGATAAACTTTTTGTCCAGCTCCTCGCTGCCCGTCACAAACGGCACGTTCATCAGCGAGCGGTCCTTTTTGGCCACCGTTCCGGAAAACAGCGCCGAGCTGTCCAGATAATCATACAGAAGCGCTGCTTTTTGCTCGTTGATCCTCTGCATCGCCGCAATGCCGCCGTTTTCCAGCAGATGGGCAAACACCAGCCCCGCGATATAGATGCCGTATGTGGGCGGCGTGTTATACATCGAGCCGTTGTCCGCGTGAATCTTGTAATCGAGCATCGTCGGGATGCCCGCCGGCGCTTTGCCGATCAGATCCTCGCGGATGATCACCACCGTCACGCCTGCCGGGCCGATGTTTTTCTGTGCGCCGGCGTAGATCAGGCCGTAGTCGCTCACGTCAATCTCTTCCGACAATATGCACGACGACATGTCGGACACGAGGGGCAGCCCGTTGGCATCGGGCAGCGTTGTAAAGCGCGTGCCGTAAATGGTGTTGTTGGAGGTGATGTGCACATAATCCGCGTCCCCCGCAAACATGTCCGCGCTCAGTTCAGGGATGTATGAAAATGTCTTGTCCTCAGACGATGCGACCACCGCCACCTCGCCCGTTTTCCTGGCTTCAGCAATCGCCTTTTTGCTCCACGCGCCGGTGTTCACATAAAAAGCGCGCTTGTGTGTTGTCATCAGGTTCAGCGGCACCATCGAAAACTGGAGCGACGCGCCGCCCTGCAAAAACAGCACGCGGTAGCTGTCCGGAATCCCAAGCAGCGTGCGCAGATCCTTTTCCGCCCGCCCGATGATGCCCTCAAAGTCGGCGGATCTGTGGCTCATCTCCATCACGGACATACCGCTGTTTCCGTAGAAAACGATCTCCTCCTGCGCCTTTTTCAGCACCGCTTCAGGCAGGCACGCCGGTCCTGCGGAAAAATTGTATATTTTCATAATACCTCCTGGCCAATATAAATAATGACAGTATATTTATTACATTGTTAAAAAAATAACAAAGTTTTGACTTCATTATATGCGACGTCTTTGATAAAATCAAGCGCATTTTGCTCTGCCGCCGCCAGACCAGTATATCATACAATCATGGCCGCGTCACGTATGCAGCAACGTTATTGTGCGCCCGTTTTGCATATATTATAGAAGCTGTTTGAACCGAATCACTTGACAACCCATATGGCATGCCATATAATCACGATATTAAAAATTCACCGCCATTTATTGACCGGTATAATACCGTTTTAATCGCACATATTATGTTAGCAAGACAGACACTTGGGGGAGGAACACCATGACAGGCGAGCAGGTCATACTCACAAAAGACGGTTTGCTGGAAAAGCAGGCCAAGCTTGATTATCTGAAAACCGTCCGAAGAGCGCAGATTTCCGAGCAGATCAAAGAAGCGCGTGCGTTCGGCGATCTGTCCGAGAATGCCGAATACGATGAAGCCAAAAACGAACAGGCCCGCGTTGAGACGGAGATTGCCCAGCTTGAGAAGCTGATGCGCAACGCCGTCGTGGTCGACGAGACCGACGTGGATCATTCCACCGTCAACATCGGCACCACCGTGCGCATACTCGACATAGAGCTTAATGAGGAGGATGAATACCATATCGTCGGCTCGGTGGAAGCGGATGCCGACAAAAAACGTATTTCCAACGAATCCCCTGTCGGCGCGGCGCTGCTCGGCAAAAAGGTGGGCGAGATGGCCGAGGTGCTCACACCAGACGGCGTCACGCTGTCCTTCAAGGTCATGGATATTTTCAAATAAGGCGGCCGCAATGGAAGAAATCACACACAACCAGCCCGAGCTTTCCGAGGTGCTCCGGGTACGCAGAGAAAAGCTCGAGGCGTTACGGGCCGCCGGGCAGGATCCTTTTGTCATCACACAGTTTATAAGATCCCACAGCTGCCAAAGCGTGGTGTCCGGCTTTGAGAAACTCCAAGGCCAGTCGGTCACGATGGCCGGGCGCATGATGAGCAAGCGCATCATGGGCAAAGCCAGCTTTTCTCATATCATGGATCAGAGCGGCCGGCTGCAGCTGTATGTCCGCCGCGATGTGATGGGTGAAGACGCCTACGCCGAATACAAGAAGCTCGACATCGGCGACATTGTCGGCGTTGAGGGCGAGGTGTTCAAAACCAATGCCGGCGAAATATCCGTCAAGGCCGCAAAAATCACGTTGCTGGCCAAATCCTTGAATCCGCTGCCCGAGAAGTTTCACGGGCTCAAGGATATGGATCTGCGTTACCGCCAGCGTTATCTGGACCTGATCGTCAACCCCGAGGTCAAGAGCACGTTTTTCGCGCGCTCGCTGATCATCAAATCGCTGCGCGAGTATCTTGACAAGCAGGGCTATATCGAGGTGGAAACGCCGATACTGATGGGCAGCGCGGGCGGCGCAGCCGCCAGGCCGTTCATCACCCACCACAACACGCTCGATATCGACATGTTTTTGCGCATCGCCACCGAGCTGCATTTAAAACGGCTGATCGTGGGCGGTTTTGAGCGCGTCTATGAAATCGGCCGTATCTTCCGCAACGAAGGCATGTCCATCAAGCACAACCCGGAGTTCACCACCGTCGAGCTGTATCAGGCCTACGCCAATGTGGACGACATGATGGCCTTGTGCGAAAATTTGTTCTACCATTGCGCGCAGATGCTGCACGGTACCGGCAAAATCAGCTACCAGGGCACCCCGGTCGATTTAACGCCGCCGTGGCAGCGCCTTTCCATGCTCGACGCCGTCAAACAGTACACCGGGGCCGACTTTTCTGATTGCACCGACGCGCAGGCGGCAGAGCTTGCCAAAGGCATCGGTCTTGACGCGGGCAAAAAGCAAACGCGGGGCGAGCTTTTATACGCCGCGTTTGAGCAGTTCGTGGAGGACAAGCTTGCCGGCCCCACGTTCATCACCGGCTATCCGGTCGAGGTGTCCCCGCTGGCCAAGAAAATGCCGGAGAGCCCGTGGCTGACCGAACGGTTTGAGCTGTTTATCACCGCGCGCGAGATGGCCAACGCCTTCTCAGAGCTCAACGATCCGGACGATCAGCGCGCCCGCTTTGCCGACCAGGTGCGGCAGCGCGCCCAGGGCAACGAGGAAACCGAAATGATGGACGAGGATTTCCTCACAGCGCTCGAATACGGTCTGCCGCCCACCGGCGGCATGGGCATCGGTATCGACCGCATGGTGATGCTGCTGACGGACAGCTATTCCATTCGGGACGTCATCCTGTTCCCCACCATGAAACCAAAGGAGCCGTAAGCAGGCCTTTTAGGCTGTTTATATATTTTTCTAAGGTGCCCCGGCAGCAATCAGAGCTGTCGGGGCGCTTTCATAAGCCAGCCTCTCCGCAACGGGGCAAGTTCGGCGCGCTTCTTTGTTTCTGATTGAAAAGTTGTGGACAGGCGGCTGTTGTGGTATGATGGGCGGTATAAAGGAGTGATGGGCTTGCCGCCGACGCTGAAAATCGTGCTGAAATTTTTCTGGTATATCGTCTCCCGGGTCTTTATCTGGGCTTTGGCGGCGGCTTTGGTTGCGCTGTCCTTTTTTGCCGCGATGGATTTCATGAACGCGCAGATTCTCATCAAAGACGGCCTGCAGCTGCGCGCCGAGGTCATCATCAAAGGCAACGACCCCACGTCTTTAACCAAGGTTTTCTCGAAATCGTTTTTAGAGCAGGATACGCAGCTGAGCGCGGGCACTTACCATCCCTATGCGGTATCCGGCATCGACTACAACGCCAATGTGGATTTTATTCTGATACTGCCCTGGCAAAACACCGCCGTGCTGCGCGTCACCGAAAGGGTCACGGGCATCAAGGGAAACCTGATTACCGGCACGGCCGCCGCCGATTATCTCGACGAGTCGCCGCCGCCGTGGCCGAACGCCGTGTATGACGTCAGGGTCTCGCGCTACGAGGAAAACTGGCGCATTGTCTCGATGGACTTGATTGAGCTGCTGCCCATGCCAACACCGTCTCCAACCGTTGCGCCGTCGCCGCCGCTCAGCCCGTCCCCCACGCCAGTACAAACGCCCGCCGTCGAGCCGGACACCGATACAGATGACGAGGAGATTATCGAAGACTGATGCGGCTGTTCGCAGCAAACGCCGCCTTGATGGCGCCGATGGCGGGCTACACGGACGCGGCGTTCCGGCATCTTTGCGTCGAGCAGGGCGCAGGCCTCACATATACGGAAATGGTCAGCGCCGTGGGGTTGCATTACGGGTCCGAGAAAACGGCTGGTCTGCTTGCCTTTGCCGACAACGAAGCCCGGCTGGGCGTCCAGCTGTTCGCCAGCCGTCCGGATGCGCTCTCATCCAGCATCCGCTATCTGGAGGATCGCTATGGCAGCCGCATCGCGCTGTTTGATATCAACATGGGCTGCCCCGCCCCCAAAATCACGTCGGGCGGTCAGGGCTGCGCATTGATGAGGGATCTGCCCCTCGCATCGCGGCTGATTCAGGCGGCCGCCGACGCCGCGCAAGCGCCGGTCACCGTCAAGTTCCGCAAGGGTTGGGATGACGCATCCGTCAATGCTGTGGCGTTTGCACAGATGGCCGAGCAGTCGGGCGCCGCCGCGGTCACGGTGCATGGCCGCACGCGGGCGCAGTTTTACAACGGCCGCAGCGACTGGGGCATCATCGCAATGGTCAAAGCTGCCGTGCGCATCCCCGTCATCGGCAACGGCGACATATACACCGCGCAGGACGCTGCCGAGATGCGCCGCGTCACCGGCTGCGACGCGGTGATGGCCGCACGGGGCGCTCTGGGCAATCCGTTTTTGTTCCGGGAAATCAAAAGTCTGTTTGAATCGGGCGCGGTGCTGCCGCCCGCCGGCTTCGAGGAGAAAGCGACGGCGCTGCTGCGGCAGGCGCGGCTTGCGTGCGCGGCCAGGGGCGAAGCAGCGGCGATGCGCCAGATCCGCAAGCATGCCGCCTGGTATCTCAAAGGCGCCCGGGGCGCGGCGCGGCTGCGGGAAGCCGCAGTGCGCGTCACGACTTACAGCAACCTCAAAGACCTTCTTGAACACGCGCTCGGATGCGTTTTGGATATACCGGAACCGTAAGGCGCCGCGTCTTAATTCCCAAGGTTGAAAAAAGTCGTGGAATGTATTATAGTATACTTTGGTCTGCTGTCATCAGCAGCGGTGGTGAAAAAAATAAAAGGGGTTTGGGATAGATGGCTCTGTTTGAATTCAATGACATCGGGATAGACCTTGGCACAGCCAGTGTACTGGTTTATGTGAAGGGCAAGGGCATCGTGCTGCGCGAGCCCTCCGTTGTGGCCGTCAACCGGAATACCGGCGACATCATCGCCATCGGCGAGGAAGCCCGCGTGATGCTTGGCCGCACGCCGGGCAACATCGTTGCGGTTCGTCCGCTGCGCAACGGCGTGATTTCCAATTTTCATGACACCGAGAGAATGCTGAGGTATTTCCTGCGCAAAGTCATCGGGCGCCGCCTTTTTTTTAAACCGCGCGTTATCGTCTGCGTCCCCTCCGGCGTCACCGAGGTGGAGCGCCGCAGCGTCATCGAAGCTGCTGAGGAGGCGGGTGCGCGCCATACCGGCCTGATCGAAGAGCCGATGGCCGCAGCAATCGGCGCGGGTATCGACATCGCCGCACCGTTTGGCAACATGGTCATCGACATCGGCGGCGGCACCACCGACATCGCGGTGATATCGCTCGGCGGTATCGTCATCAGCGATTCGGTCAAGGTCGCGGGGGACAAATTCGACGAAGCCCTCATCCGGTATATGAAGAAAAAGCACAACATGCTCATCGGGGAGCGGACAGCCGAAGAAATCAAGATCAACGTCGGGTCGGCGTTCCCGCGAAAAGAGCAGATCCATATGGAGGTATCGGGGCGTAATCTGATATCCGGGCTGCCCAAAACCGTCACGTTGAGCTCCAACGAGACCATCGAGGCGCTCGAGGAGCCGCTTAACGCGATGATGGAAACGCTGCACGGTGTGCTTGAGCGCGTACCGCCCGAGCTGTCCTCCGATATCGCAGAGAACGGTATTTGCATGACGGGCGGCGGCTCGCTGCTCTATGGTCTCGACCGGCTGTTCAGCGAGAAGACAGGTATTCCCTGCTATGTCGCCGAAGACGCCATTTCCTGCGTGGCCATCGGCACCGGGCTTGCGCTCGACAACGTCAACCTTTACTCAAACGGTACGGTTTACGACTACCGCAAGGGCGACTATTACAACAACTACTAATTGCCTTTTATAAATGAAGGAGCATCCCCCATTGGAGATTCGCGATTATGACGGGCGCAGCAAGCCTGTTTCCCCCGCCAAAAAAAACGTCCGGCAGAGCAAAAACCGCCGCGCGATCAAAGCGCTTATTGCCATATTTTGCGTGCTGGTCGCCGGGGTCGTTGCCATAGCCATCTATTTTGTCGCCCGCTGGAAGAGCGACGATTACAGCTCGCTCCAGTCGGGCCGCCTTGTTGTGCTTGCCCCGGAGGCGGTTCAGCCGCCTGCCGGCGCCCCCGAGGCCACCAATAACGCCGGCGCGCCCGCGCCTGTGCAGGCCACCATCGAATACAACGGCAGCACGTATGCAAAGAAAGACAGCGTCGTCAATCTTGTGTTCCTTGGTATTGACTCCAACAGCGACCGCAAGAAACAGATGATGGGCTACCGCAGCGATATGGTGATGGTCTGCGCGGTGGATATCACGTCCAAGAAAGCCACGCTGCTCTCCATCCCGCGGGACACGATCACCACCATGTACGAGATCGACAGCGACGGCAGCGTGAGTAAAACAACGCAAAACAAAATCAACGCGGCCTTTTCACTTGGCGGAAACAATTTTGACATCCGGGCGGCCAACTCGATGGCCTGTGTACAAATGTTCCTTGAGCGCCGCTGCGCGCTTGACACCCCGCTCGACTTTGAGCTCGATATACCGGTCTATCTTTACGCGGCCATCGATATGGACGGCATCCCCCAGGTGGCCTCGGCTGTCGGCGGCGTGGAGGTCACGCTCACCGATTCCGTGCCCGGCGTTGGCAGAACGGGTGAAACCGTGCTGCTCAAAAGCCAGAATGCCGTTGAGTTTATCACCAACAGAAAGAACACCGGCGGAGACGAATACCGCGCCGCGCGCCAGCAGCAGTTTATGATCGCGCTGGCCAAAAAGATCAAAAGCATGGGTCCTGTGGAAATGATCCTCTCGCTGTATGACGAGCTGCAAAAATACGTCTGGACAAACCTGACGACCGACCAGATGATCGATTTTGCTAAAGTGCTCACCAAAACGGATATCGAATCAATCGACATGCTCATGGTCACCGGCGAGGGGAGAACAACCGACGGCACCTACTATCTGTATCACGACGAGGACGCCACGCTGCAGATGCTGCTGGATGTCTATTACACCAAAGTTTCCTGATCATCGGCAGACGCGCCCATCCGTCAGAGCTCCGTCTTCCAGCCGGCACGTTCAAATTCACCCGGCACAGCAAATCCAATAAATCCGTGTTTGGCGCTTGCTTATTCCGCAGCGGTATATTATGTTATATATGGGGCGAACGCCCTGATATTTTCATCTGTTACGGAGGTTTTTAATCATGTACAAGGCTTACAAGGCGGAATTCACGCTGGGTCTGATCGGTTCCATCATCGGCATCGTCGTCTTCATTCTGTCCATTGTGTTCGGCCTGGCCGTGGGCGCGCTCTCGTTTGGTTATTACATCGTCCCGGGCATCATCACCATGATCATTCTGCTGGTCGCGTTCATACTCGGTTTTATCGGCACGTCCAAGCTCAACAGAAACGAGAAGAGCGGCGGCGTGCTGCTCATCGTGGCCGGCGGCCTCTCGCTTATCGGGATGCTGATCGCCTTTTACGCAGCCTGGTTCGCGGTTTTCAGTATGCCGCTGTTCTTAACGGGCGGTATTATGGCCGTTGTCAGAAAGCCGCAGGCGCCCCCTGCCGTGCAGTAGCCGTTATTGATCTGCTGGCCTCAGACGTCTCGTTTGGGGCCTTTTTGATGATTCCATAAATAATAATAATTTTTGTTAATCCTTTCATATTGAAATTGACGAAATGAGGCGGCGGTGATAATATAATGTTGATATCGTTGTGGTATCATTATCATTATATTTTTAGGAGGGTATTATGAACGCACCAGGAAAAGGTTTGTTAAAGGTAGTCAGCATTTTATTCATTGTCTTTGGCGCTATTGCAACCATTCTGTCCATCATTGGTGTCATCGGCTCCGCGATGCTTACGTCGCTTTTCGGCGCTGCTGCAGGCATTCTCATCGTGGCCACCATTCTGCTGCTGATTGTCGGCGTGCTTGAGCTGATCATCGGCATCATCGGCCTGAAAAAATGCGGAGATCCGGCTCAGGGCGGTTTCTTTGTCACCACCGGCATCATCCTTTGCGTGCTGGCTCTGATCAGTTTGATTTTGGGCGTTGTGGGTACCCGGTTCGACTTCACCAGCCTGATCGGCTTCGTGCTCCCGGTGCTCTACATCGTCGGCGGGTCCATGAACAAAAAAGCGGCGTAATCCTTATCCGCAACATAAAGAGCGGCTGCGTGGCAGCCGCTCTTTTCTTTCCCGTATTCATGATTCGGCGGTTATTGGCATACGATGGGATGAGGCCTTGTGCGTGTGTTTGCCTATTGGCCTGATTTATATTATTCTGTAACTGTATCCACATAATCCGTGCCAATCTGGAGGTTTTTTTATGCACAAAGCCTACAAAGCGTATAAAGCGGAATTCACCTGCGGGCTCATCGGCGCCATCATCGGCATCAACGCCTTTTTCTTCGCCGCTGTATTCGGCGGCATTGCCATCGGCATACTGTCGGGCCGGGGCAGCGGCGGCCTGATCGCCGCGCTGGCGCTGGGCATGCTGTTGTCGCTGGTCGCGATGATACTCGGCTTCGTCGGCGTCTCCCAGCTCAATAAGAACAACAGAAGCGGCGGCAGCCTGGTCACCGTCTCAGGCGCGCTGTCGTTTCTCACGCTGCTGCTGATCGGCGCGGGTCTCTCGGGCGCGCCGGAATTCGTCGCCGTCATCGGGCTGGTGTATTTTCTGATGAACGCCATTCCCGCCACGGCCCTGCTGCTGATCGGCGGCATCATGGCGCTGGAGCGTAAACGACCGGCGCCGCCGCCAACCTACCCGCCGCCAACCTATATGGCCTATCCCCCCTATGCGCCGTATCCGCCCCAGCCGCCAGCCGCCCCGCCCGAAAACCCAGGCCAGGGCGCGTTGTGACGCGTTCGCACAGGCGGGCCTTTGCTTTTGGCTCGCATAAAACAAAGCAGGGAAGGCTTCCTTTAGCCTTTCCCTGCTCTTTTTTTGAATCTCCGGCCGCTTATCAGCCGCGCTTCTCGTCGTCCTCCAGCTCCGCCAGCCACATCTCCGCCTCCGCGTCCGACGGCATCCGCCAGTCGCCGCGCGGCGAGAGCGACACGCTGCCCACCTTGGGCCCGTCCGGCATGCAGGAGCGCTTGAACTGCGCCGCGAAAAACCGGCGGTAAAACTGGCGCAGCTGTTCTTTGAGCGGCTCTTCGCCGTATTCGGGATACGCCGCCTTGGCCAGCAGTATAATCTTTTTCGGCGACATCTCAAACCGCAGTATGTAATACATGAAAAAATCATTGAGGTCATATGAGCCGATCTGCTTTTGCGTGTCCTGACGCTCGTCGTCCCCGCAGGGGGGCAGCAGCTCCGGCGAGGGTGGTATCGCCACAATCTCCTGCGCGATCCGGCTTAAGTTTTCGTCCCGCCGCGATACGTACAGCACCATTTCCCGTATCAGCGTTTTGGCGACGCCCGCGTTCACGCCATACATGGATATCTGGTCGCCCGCGTAGGTGCAAAAACCCAGCGCCAGCTCCGACAGATCGCCCGTGCCCACCACCAGGCCGTGCAGCTGATTGGCCAGGTCCATCAGCACCTGCGTGCGTTCGCGCGCCTGCGCGTTTTCATAGGTGACGTCCGCCGAGCCGTCATGCCCCAGATCCTCAAGATGCGCCTTGGCCGCCTTCACAATGCTGATCTGGCGCAGCGTCGCGCCGGTGGCCTTCACCAGCTGCCGTGCCAGCTCCTGGGTGGTCTCGGTGCTGCCAAACCCCGGCATCACCACACCCGTCACCGCCTGTCGGCCCATCCCCAGCCGCTCGCATGCTTCGCTGGCCACCATCAGCGCCAGCGCTGAATCAAGCCCGCCGGAAACCCCGATCACCACGCATTGGCTGCGGGTGTGGCGCAAACGCTTCTCCAGCGCCGTCACCTGAATGTCAAACACCTCTTTGCACCGCGCGTCCCGGGCTTCCCTGTTCCCCGGCACAAAGGGCATTCTGTCTATCTTTCTGTATTTGGGCTCCGTCTCTGCGGCGCGGAAGCGCACGCGGCGATACGGCTGTCCGGGGCTTTGCGTCACAAACGTGTTTTTGAGTATCCTGTCATGCGAGAGCCGGTGCAGGTCAAACTCGGTGATGCTCATGTGCGCGTCAAACTCAAAGCGCGGCGAGCTTTCCAGCAGGTTGCCGTTCTCGGCCATCACCACATGCCCGCCAAACACCGTGTCAGTGGTGGATTCGCCGGGCCCCGCGGACACATAGATAAAGCCGCCCACAAACCGGCCGGACTGC
>CAZNVX010000001.1:0-10807 GCA_964576225.1 uncultured Christensenellaceae bacterium | reverse complement strand
TCCTCGCGATATTCGCTCTTGCCCGCCAGCTCGTTGCTGGCCGAAATGTTGAGCAGCAGCGTCGCCCCCGCCATCGCCTGATACGCGTGCGGCGGAAACGGCACCCACAGATCCTCGCACAGCTCGATGCCCATCACCAGCTCGCGTATCTGCTCGCATTCAAACAGCAGATCGGTGCCGAACGGCGCGCTCTGCCCCGCCACGCTCACCGTCTGCCCCGCCACGTCGATGCCGGACGCAAACCAGCGCTGTTCATAGTATTCCGAATAGTTGGGGATGTACGCCTTGGGCACCACCCCCAGCAGCCGCCCCGACTGAAACACCGCCGCCGCGTTATACAGCTTGTCCGAAGCCAGCACCGGCATGCCGATCACAGCCAGCGCCTGCGTGTCCGCCGTTTTCGCCAGCAGCCCGCGCAGCGCCTCGTCGCTGGATTCGAGCAGGCTTCTCTGCCGGAACAAATCGCCCAGCGTATAAGATGTCAGGCACAGCTCGGGAAAAGCCACGATGCCCGCGCCCTTCTCGTCCGCCTCAAATATCATTTTCTCAATCTGCGCCCTGTTCTTTCTCAGATTCCCCACTGCCACCTCGGGCACGGCGGCAGCCACGCGTATCAGTCCGCTTTTCATCTGCGTTGTCCGATATCCCTTTCCGGCGCCCTATTCGAGCGTCTCGTAATTCACCAGGTTCCATTTGCCATACAGTGCGTCCAGCGTGCCGTCCTCGCGCATATCGGCGATCACGTCATTCACCGCATCGATAAACAGACCCAGGCCGTCGCTCACCTGCACGCAGTAACGGCTCGGCAGAAACCGCTCGGGCAATATCAGCATGCCCTTGATGCCGTACAGCTTTAAGTTGATCTCGCTCGCGCACACCGCGCTCACAAACCCTGAGCGCAGCGCGTCAATGGCTTCGGGGTATGATGCGTACACCTTAACCGTCACCTCTGTCCCCTGTCCGGCCATATATTCCGCCAGCACGTTGATCTCATCGTCTTTCTCGCTGTGCTGCGCGGTGCGGGTTCCCTGAACCACGGCGATTTTTTTGCCGTTCAGCTCCGCGGCCCGGGTGTAAGTCCCCTCCATCACCAGCAGCGCGCCCCCGTCCGCATAAAACGATGACGAGTAGCTGATGCCTCTTCGGCCAAGGTTGATCGACGCGCCCAATGCCATATCAACGGTGCCCATCCTCAGCCAGGCATCCTTTGTCTCAGAATTGACTTCCATATACCTGGTGATGATGCCGTCAGGAAACAGGCGGCGTATGATCTCATCCGCCACATCCTTTTCCAGCCCCTCGTATTCATTTTTCTCCTCGTTGAACGTGCAAAGAACGCCGATATCGCCCCTCAGGCCCACCCGGATAAAGCCCGCGTCCGCCACCGCCGCCACGGCATTCTGCTTTTCGGTGCGCCGGGTGTTCGCGGAAGACACCAGCAATATCACGGCAGCCGCCACGGCCACAGCCAGCAAAATGATGATGATCTTGATATGTTTTCTTTTAAGCAGCAGCAACCGCCTTCGTTTGTACTTCAAGTCAGCTCCCCAGCCGTCGGTGAAACGGAGGAGGCTTCCGCCTCCCCGCATCCGGCATATTCCTTCGCTTATTTTCTTTTATAAGTCCCCCTCTACAACGCTGCAAATCATTGACTATCTCTGAAGGAATACGCATTTTTGACCTGTTGCCGCTTGCATACACCAACGTGTACACCGCTTACTCCGCATTGTACAACATGTGGTATAATAATGCAATAGTTCACAAAAATATTGTATTCCTTTCTGCACCGCTTACGGGGTCTCGCCGCCTATTTTAAACACCGCCTTGAGCGCTTCCTTATCCTCCACCATATTAAACCCGGCTTCCCATTCCTCAAGCGATATCTCATGCGTGATCACCGGGTCCACGTCAATCATGCCTTTGTCCATCAGCTCAATCACCCGCTCCCACACGTCAAAGGTATGCGAGAAATGCCCCTTGAGTGTGGCGCACTTCTGCAGCAGCCGGTCCAGGCTGAAATTCACCGGCGCCTCGCCCCAGCCGATCTTGGTGATCTGCCCGAACGGCCTGATAAGGTCAAGCGAGAGATCCAGCGCGGGCGCCACCCCCGCCGTGTCCATCACCAGATGTGCGCCATAGCCGCCGCCCAGATGCGCCAGCACCCCGCGCGCGTCCTCATTGGCCGTGTTCACGCAGATGTCAGCGCCCAGCTTTTTTGACAGCGCCAGCCGCATGTCGTCGCCCTTCGCCCCGATCATCGCGATCACCGACGCGCCGGCCAGCCTGGCCATCATCACGCAAAGCAGCCCGATCGGCCCGGGGCCGATCACAGCCACATGGTCCCCCGGCGCAATGGCGGACGAACAGAACGCAGCCTTATACGCCACGCACACCGGCTCGATGACCGACGCCTGCTTGAAGCTGATGCTGTCCGGCAGTCGGTGCAGTATCCTTGGGCGCGCGCGCACATACTCGGCAAACGCGCCGTCCGTGTGAAAGCCATATCCCTTGCGCCCGCGGCAGATATGGTACCGGTTTGTCCGGCAGTATTCACACCCGCCGCAATAATCGGCATGCGTCTCCACCGCCACCCGGTCCCCCACGGCCCAACCCGTCACATCCCTGCCCGTCTTCTCTATCGTTCCGGCAAACTCATGCCCCATGATGATGGGCGGCTTCAATACAAACACGCTCTTTCCGCGGTGCATGTGCGGGTCTGTGCCGCAGATTCCCGCATACCCCACCTTCACAAGCACCTCGTCGTCGCGGATATCGGGCACCGGCATATCCATGCACCGTGTCATGCCCGCCTCCGCGGCAAATTTCACCACAGCTTTCATGCTCTGCTCCTTTTAGCCTCACTTTTCGGCGTTATTTTGGCTGCCGTGTTCCTCCACGTCATCCTCGTCCGGAGGCGCCAGCGCCACCGACACCACACGTGTGTCCTCATCCACATTCATCAGCCGCACGCCCTGCGTATCGCGTCCGTATACGGATATCTCGCCCACCGTGGTGCGGATGATAATACCCGCGTCGTTGATCATCATGATATCCTCGCTGCCGTCCACAATGATCAGCGTGCACATGTTTCCTGTCTTTTCGGTCACGTTCAGTGTCCTCACGCCAATGCCGCCGCGCCGCTGCGTTTTGTATTCGGAAAGCGGCGTGCGTTTGCCGTAGCCGTTTTCGGATATCACCAGCACGTCGCAGCCCTCGCGCACGATGCCGATGCCAACGACACGGTCGCCCTCGCGCAGCGCCGCCGCGCGCACGCCCATTGCCGTGCGGCCCATGTCACGCACATCGCCTTCCGAGAACATGATGGACATGCCCTTCGCGGTGCCCAATATCAGCTCGTCAGAGCCGCTGGTTTCCAGCACGCCGATCAGCTCGTCGCCTTCTCTGAGGCCAATGGCGATCAAGCCGTTCTGACGGATGTTGCCGAACTCGGACGCCAGCGTCTTCTTGATATACCCGTCCCGTGTGGCGATCACCAGCTTGGTGTCGGCGCCAAAATCGGTCACCGGGAACACGGCGGACACCTTCTCGCCCGCGTCCAGGCTCAGCAGGTTGACGATCGCCGTCCCCTTTGCGGTGCGCCCCGTTTCGGGCAGCTCATAGCATTTTCGTTTATACACCTTGCCCCTGTTGGTGAAGAACAGCAGGTGGCTGTGTGTGGACGTCACCATCACATGCTCGGCGAAATCCTCCTCGCGCGTGGACAGCCCGGTCACGCCCTTGCCGCCGCGCTTTTGCGTGCGGTACGCGTCGGAACGTATCCGCTTGACGTACCCGAAGTGCGTCAGCGTCACCACCATCTCCTCTTCCTGTATCAGCTCGTCGAGGTCAATGTCGTCGGCAGAGAACGTGATCTCGGTGCGGCGCGCGTCCGCGTATTTGTCGCGGATCTCCGTCATCTCCTCTTTGATGATGTCCAGCACCATCTGGGGCGTTTCCAGTATTTTTTTCAGGTAGGCAATGCGTTCCACCAGCTTCTCGTATTCGGCAATAATCTTGTCGCGTTCAAGGCCGGTCAGCCGCTGCAGCCGCATGTCAAGTATCGCCTGCGCCTGCTTGTCGGACAGCGCGAAACGCGTCATCAGCCCGTCTCTGGCCGCCGGCACATCGGGAGACTTTTTGATCAGCTCCACGATCTCGTCGATGTTGTCAAGTGCGATGATCAGACCTTCCAGTATGTGCGCGCGCGCCTCCGCCCGCTCCAGCTCAAATTTTGTGCGCCGGACGATCACGTCCTTCTGGTGCTCAATATAATGATGCAGCAGCTCTTTCAAGTTCAGCACGCGCGGCTCGCCGTCCACCAGCGCCAGCATGATCACGCCGAACGTGTCCTGCATCTGCGTGTGTTTATACAGCCGGTTCAATATGACGCCCGCGTTCACGTCCTTTTTCAGCTCGATCACAATGCGCATGCCGCTCTTGTCGCTCTCGTCACGGATGTCCGAAATGCCTTCAATCTGCTTGTCCGTCACCAGCTCCGCAATCCGCGTGATCAGCGCCGCCTTGTTCACCTGATAGGGAATCTCCGTCACAATAATGCGCTGGCGCCCCGCCTTAAATTCTTCAATTTCGGCTTTGGCGCGCGTCACCACCTTGCCGCGCCCCGTGCGGTACGCCTGGCTGATGCCCGCCGTGCCCATCACAATGCCGCCCGTCGGGAAGTCCGGCCCCTTTATCAGCTGCATCAGGTCGTCCACGCTGGCCTCCGGGTCGTCAATCAGCCGGATGGTCGCGTTTATCGTCTCCGCCAGGTTGTGCGGCGGTATGTTGGTCGCCATGCCCACCGCGATGCCGCCCGTGCCGTTCACCAGCAGGTTCGGGAACTTGGCGGGCATCACCTGCGGCTGCATCAGCGTTTCGTCAAAATTTGGGTAGAAATCCACGGTGTTTTTTTCTATGTCGCGCAGCAGCTCCATCGCCATGGGCGACATTTTGGCCTCGGTATACCGCATCGCCGCCGGCGCGTCGCCATCCACGCTGCCGAAGTTGCCGTGTCCGGATACCAGCAGATGCCGCGTGGAAAAAGACTGAGCCATGCGCACCATCGCCATATACACCGCCGAATCGCCGTGCGGGTGGTATTTGCCCAGCACGTCGCCCACAATGCGCGCGCTCTTGCGGAACGGCTTGTCGGGCGTGAGCCCGAGCTCGCTCATCGAATACAGTATCCGCCGGTGCACCGGCTTTAAACCGTCGCGCACATCGGGCAGCGCACGGTTGATGATCACAGCCATCGCGTAGGAGATGAACGACGTCTTCATCTCCTTTTCTATGTCAATGGGCAGTATCGCCTTTCTTTTCTCATCCAATTTGCGTCACCCCTCAAACGTCCAGATTCACGACGAGCTTGGCATTCTGTTCGATAAACTCACGCCGGGGCTCCACCGCGTCGCCCATCAGTATCGTGAATATCTCTTCCGCCTCAATCGCGTTCTCCAGCGACACCTGCAGCAGCGTGCGGTTCTGCGGGTCCATCGTCGTCTCCCACAGCTGCTCCGGGTTCATCTCGCCCAAGCCCTTGTAGCGCTGAATCGCGGCCCCCTCCCTGCCGATCTCAGACAGATGCGCCTCCAGCGCCTCGTCACTGTAAAGATACTTTTCCGTTTTGTTTTTGACCACCTTATACAGCGGCGGCTGCGCGATATACACATGGCCGGACTCGATCAGCTCACGCATGTAGCGGTAAAAGAATGTGAGCAGCAGTATGCGGATATGGCTGCCGTCCACGTCCGCGTCCGTCATGCAGATGATGCGGTTATAGCGCAGTTTTTCCACGTCAAAGTCCTCACCGATGCCCGCGCCGAAGGCGGTCGCCATCGCGCGGATCTCCGTGTTGGCCAGCGCCCGGTCCTGGCGTGTTTTCTCCACGTTGAGTATCTTGCCGCGCAGCGGGAGTATCGCCTGAAACCGCCGGTCCCTGCCCTGCTTGGCGCTGCCGCCCGCGCTGTCGCCCTCCACAATGAATATCTCGCACAGGCTCGCGTCGCGCTCTGAGCAGTCGGCCAGCTTGCCGGGCAGCGTCGTGCTCTCCAGCACCGACTTGCGCCTGGTCAGCTCGCGCGCCTTTCTTGCGGCCTCGCGCGCATGCTGCGCCACCAGGCATTTGCCCAGTATCTCGCGTGCGATGGCGGGGTTCTCCTCCAAAAACGCCTTGAGCTCCGAGCCCATCGCCCCGTCCACCAGCGGCCTCACCTCGCTGTTGCCCAGCTTGGTTTTGGTCTGCCCCTCAAACTGCGGCTCCTGTATCTTCACGCTGATGATGGCGGTCAGGCCCTCGCGGATATCCTCGCCCGACAGATTCTGATCCTTCTCCTTGATCAGGCCAAACCGGCGCGCGTAGTCGTTCATCACCCGCGTCAGGCCGGATTTAAAGCCCATCAGATGCGTGCCGCCCTCGTGCGTGGGGATGTTGTTGGCAAACGTGTAGATGTTCTCGTTGTATGTGTCGTTGTACTGCATCGCGATCTCCACCGTGGTTGTGCCCTTCTCCGAGCAGAAATAGATGGGATCGGCGTGCAGAGACGTCTTGCTCTTGTTCAGGTATTTGACAAACTCTACGATGCCGCCTTCAAAGCAAAACTCGCTCTTCTGCTGCGTGCGCTCGTCCGCAATGCTGATGCGCAGGCCTCTGTTCAAAAAAGCCAGCTCGCGCATGCGGATGCGCAGCGTATCGTACAAAAAATCCACCGTCTCAAATATCTCGTCGTCCGGCCAGAACTGTATGGTGGTGCCTGTTTGTGCCGTGTCGCCCACCACCGCGATATCGCATTCGGGCGCGCCCCGCAGAAAGCTCATCTCGTGCACATGCCCGTTGCGCCGGATGGTCGCGGTCAGCCTTTTCGACAGCGCGTTGACCACGGAAACACCCACGCCGTGCAGCCCGCCGGATACCTTGTAGCCTTCGCCGCCAAACTTGCCGCCCGCGTGCAGCATGGTCAGCGCCACCTCCAGCGACGATTTTCCCACCTTGGGGTGGATATCCACGGGTATACCGCGGCCGTTATCGGTGATCAGCACGCTGCCGTCGCTTTTGAGCGTCACGGATATGCTGTCACAGTAACCGGCCATCGCCTCGTCCACCGAGTTGTCCACCACCTCATACACGAGATGGTGCAGGCCGCGCACGTCGGTGGATCCGATGTACATGCCCGGCCGTTTGCGCACAGGTTCAAGGCCTTCAAGCACCTGAATCTGAGACGCATCATAACAGTTTTGCAATGCGTTGTCTGACATGGTTGTCTCCTTAAACAAAATCTATATGAAATTTAATTTTTTGACCTTTTGAAAAGCGTGACGGAGGATATCGGGGAATAATAGATGAAATACTTTTTCAAAAAGCGCGCCACCACCACGGATTTGATGTTGTATTCATCCAGATAGATGTTGTGGGCGTCGTCCCCCAGTTTTTTCAGGAACAAATGGGTGTCGTCGTTTCTCATGGCCTCTTTGTAATCGAGTATCAGGATCACGTCCTTGAGAGGAACCATCGCATCTTTTCCGATATGCAGCACGTATCATTTCTCCTTGTCGCAGTGGTTTGGTTTGTTGTCTACAATATAATATATATTATAGACGAAATGACGCCGGATTAAAAGGGTTTCGTGTGCGTTTTGTTCAAAATACGCTGTTTTGTTCTCACAAAGCCGTCACCAGCGCCGCCGCCGTGTGCCGGGCAGTTGCGCCCGCCGTAAAAAACCGCTATACTTGAGCCGTAAAACGATCATGCATCGGAGGGAATCAAGCAAATGGCGCAGGTCAGACGGATATATGTGGAAAAAAAGCAGGGCTTTGATACCGCGGCAAAGGAAGCGCTTGCCGACTTTCGGGACACGCTTGGAAAGAGGGCGCTCAAGAATGTGCGCATACTCAATCGCTACGACATAGAGGGGCTTGATGACGCGTCCTTCGACGCCGCCGTCGCCGGGGTGTTTTCAGAGCCCGCTGTGGACACCGTTTATCACGGCCGTTTCCCCATGAACGACGACGACATTGCCTTTGTCTCCGAATACCTGCCCGGCCAGTACGACCAGCGTGCCGACAGCGCCGCGCAGTGCACCGAGCTGGCGTGCCGGCAGCGCCCTGCCGTCCGGTGCGCCACCGTGTGCATACTGTCCGGCGTCAGCGCCGCCGACGCGCAGGACATCAAAACATACGTGATCAATCCGGTGGACTCGCGCGAAGCGTCCTGGGAGCTGCCCGACACGCTGGCGGAAACGCTGCCCGAGCCGGGCGACGTGCCGGTGCTTAGTGGCTTTCGCGCGCTGGATGAAGACGGCCTCAAGTCATATCTTTGTGAATACGCGCTCGCGATGAGCTTTGAAGACATATGCGTTGTCCAGAATTACTTCCGGGACGACGAGCAGCGGGACCCCACGCTGGCCGAGCTCCGCGTGATCGATACCTACTGGTCGGATCACTGCCGCCATACCACCTTCCTGACAAAGCTGACGGACGTCACGTTTGACGAATCCGCGCAGGACGCGCAGCGCGTCTATCACGAATACCTCAAAACCCGCCAAGAAATATACGGCAGCCGCGACAGGGACATCTGCCTGATGGACATCGCCACGCTGTATGCCAGAGAGGCGCGGCGAGACGGCCTGCCCGGCTTCGACGAATCCGACGAAATCAACGCCTGCTCCATCCGCCAGAAAGTGCGGGTGGACGGCCGGGAGCGCGATTATCTGGTGATGTTCAAAAACGAAACGCATAATCACCCGACGGAGATCGAACCGTTCGGCGGCGCGGCCACCTGCCTTGGCGGGGCCATTCGGGACCCGCTGTCCGGCCGTTCCTATGTGTACCACGCCATGCGCGTCACCGGCAGCGGAGACCCGCGCGAATCCGTCGCCGACACCCTGCCCGGCAAGCTGCCCCAGCGCAAAATCTGCCGCGAGGCAGCGCACGGCTACTCGTCGTACGGCAACCAGATCGGTCTTGCCACCGGGCTGGTGGATGAGATCTACCACCCGGGCTACAAAGCCAAGCGCATGGAAATCGGCGCGGTGGTGGGCGCGGCCCCGGCGGAAAACGTGGTGCGCAAAACCCCGCAGCCGGGCGACGTGATACTGCTGCTGGGCGGCGCGACAGGCCGCGACGGCTGCGGCGGCGCCACCGGCTCCTCCAAGGCGCACGACGCCTCTTCCATCGACACCTGCGGCGCGGAGGTGCAAAAGGGCAATCCTTTAACGGAGCGCAAGCTGCAGCGCCTGTTCCGTAACGCGGCGTTTTCGTCCCGCGTGAAACGGTGCAACGACTTTGGCGCGGGCGGCGTGTGCGTGGCCATCGGCGAGCTGGCGGACGGCGTCCGCGTCAATCTTGATCTCGTGCGCAAGAAATATGAAGGCCTGTCGGGCGTGGAGCTGGCCATCTCCGAGAGCCAGGAGCGCATGGCCGTCGTAATCGACAAACACGACCTGTCCGCTGTGCTGGCGCTGGCCGCGGAGGAAAACCTGCACGCCGCGCAGGTGGCCGAGGTCACGGACGCGGGCCGCATGGAGCTGCTCTGGCGCAACAAGCCCATCGTGTCTCTCAAGCGCGCCTTTTTAAACACCAACGGCGCCACGGCCACGGCACAGGCGCATGTCAGAGGCCTTGATACAGACGGGCTTTTCAACGAGCCGTTTACCGGCAGGCTCGGGGAGCGCCTTGCTTCCATGCTGGCCGATCTGAATATCTGCTCCAAAAAAGGCCTGATCGAGATGTTCGACGCCACCATCGGCGCGTCCACCGTCGCCATGCCGCTGGGCGGGGCCGCGCAGCTGACGCCCATGCAGGCGATGGCCGCCAAAATCGCCGCGGACGGTGCGTGCGATTCCGCGTCGCTGATGGCCTTTGGTTTCGACCCTTATATGATGGAGAAGAATCCGTTCCTCGGTGCCATGTATTCTGTGGTTTTGTCGCTGGCCAAGCTCGCGGCGGCGGGCGGCGATATCAGCCGCGCCTGGCTCACGCTGCAGGAATATTTCCAGCGCATGAGTTCGCCGGACGTATGGGGCAAACCGCTCGCGGCGCTGCTCGGCGCGTGGTGGGCGCAGCGCTGTCTGAAAACCCCCGCCATCGGCGGCAAAGATTCGATGTCCGGTTCGTTTGAGGATCTGCACGTGCCGCCCACGCTGGTCAGCTTCGCGCTGTGCTGTGAGGATGCCGGCCGCATCATCTCCCCCGAGTTCAAGCGCGCCGGCCGCCAAATCTACCGCGTGCGCACAGTCTGCAATCCCAACGGCATCCCCGACTTCGACGCGCTCCGGCAGGCGTATGCCAAGGTTTATTCCTATATCCAGTCTGGCAATATTCACGCCGCATATGCAGTGGAGCGCGGCGGCGTGCTGGCCGCCGTGGCCAAAATGGCGCTGGGGAACGGCATCGGCGCCACGCTCTTCGGTCATATTGAAGATCTGTCCGGCAAAGCCTATGGCGATATCATCGTGGAAGGCAGCGGTCTCGACTTCGAATGCATCGGCGAAACGGGCGGCAGCGCCATCACGCTCGGCAGCGAATCCGTGCCGATTTCTGCGCTTAGAGAAGCCTTCACCGGCACGCTGTCGCGCGTTTACCCTGTTGATGCCGAAGCGCCGGGCGCAGCGCCGGACAAGCTTTTCCACGCACCGTCTGTGCACACGTATACGGGCGTTAAAGCCAGGCCGCGCATCATCATCCCGGTGTTTCCGGGCACCAACTGCGAATACGACTCCGCCGCGGCGTTTGCGCGCGCAGGCGGCATCCCGCAGACGCTGCTCATCCGCAACCTCTCAGCGAGCGACATCGAATCGTCCATCGCGCATCTCGC